>CAYSVE010000885.1:0-2277 GCA_964434365.1 uncultured Anaerolineaceae bacterium
GGCCGCCTTCGGCCTCGCGCCGTTCGTCCTCATCCCGGTGCTAATCCGCTGGTTTATGCGCGCTGCGGCAGCCCAGAGCATCAAACGCGCGAGCGCAACGATCTTCGAGGAACCGGAGGAATAGGCCTTGGCCTATCGCAACTTCCCGTACGCGAACATCCACAACCCCACGAACTACTCGGCGCTTATGCGCGGCGTGCGCGGCGGCGAAACCCCGGCAGCGCTGCGGCGCTACTCGCGGAAGTGGATCGGCATCATCCTGGGGCTGTCCGTCGCGTTGGCGCTGTTTCTGCTCGGGTTAGCCCAATGGGTCGACCCCGCGCTGCTCAGTTTCTTTGCGATGGGTGTGTATCTGTTAGCGCTGATGGCCTTGCTAGCCGCCCCGGTGGTGGATGTCTTTGCGGCATTGTATGCGGCCTCGGCGATTGCCAACGACCACGCCACGGGCCGGTTCGACCTCATGTTGGTATCCACAATGAATTCGGGGGAGTACATCGCCCGCCACCTCGCCTTGGTGCGCGTGCGGACGTGGCGCGTGCTCATAGTGGTGCTGGGCCTGCGTGCCGGCGTACTCGCCATGTTGTTGACGTTTGCCATCACGCGCGCGGTTTATGCGCTAGCGACGGTGCAGTGGGCGCTGGTCGATGTGCAGACCGTGCTTGCGAACATCTTCGACTTCTACGCGTTGATCGGTGTCGCGGCGGCGGCGGTAATCGTCGTATTCATCGGTGCGATATGGCTTTGTGAGCCGCTCTGGCAGTTCCGCGCGATAACGGCCCTCGCCGTCGCGGCAGGTGTGACCGTGCGCAATCCAACCCTCGTGGGGACGATGGGCCGAACTATGTGGCGCTGGCTGGGCGTCCGCGTGATTTGCCTCATCGTGCTCGTCGTTGGGTTGTTCATGGCCGCCTGGATGTACTACGTGTTTTTCATACCGCTGCTGGGTATTCCGGCGGTGCTATTCGTGTTTCAGCAGCATATCGCCAAGTTTCACGAACACCGCGCCGTGCATGGCGCGTTTACCATCCCCATCGACTAACCGCACCTGGAGACCCCACGATGAGTCGCCCAACCTCGCCTGTGGAATATCGTCACTTTCCCTACGCCAACATCGACCCCCCGATGAAGTACGCCGACCTCATGCGGCGGGTGCCCGGCGGCGAAACCCCATACGCCCTGCGCCGCCTGTCCATCGAATGGGTGGGGATGATCGTGGCGGTGTCGGTGTTCGGTGGGTTGGCGCTCTACTTTCCGTTGACGCGCTTCGGGCAGGGCCTGGCCGGGCTGCGTTACTTCATCACCATCGAGGGGATACTGGGCGTGCTGATGGCGCCGGTGGTGGCCGGTGCGGCGTTGATCTACGCGGCCAATGCCGCCGTGGATGAGCATCACAGCGGGCGCTTCGATCTCATTCGGGTATCGAGCATGTCGCCGAATGCCTACATCGCACGCAAGTTGGCCCTCGTGCGCGTGCAGACGTGGCGCGTCTTCATGGTGATGATGGGGTTGCGCCTGGGCGTTGCGGCCTTGGCGTGCATCGCCCTCCCGCTAGAGTTCGTCCGTGCGGGGCAGTGGCGTTACTTCGATGGCGGCGACCTCATCGTGGGGTTGCTGGGCATCTACGCCGCGATTTGGCTGGGCTTGCTGTGGCTGTGGGTACCCCTGGTCGAGTTCCGCGCGGCGACGGCCCTGGCGGTGTCGATGGCGGTAAGCGCGCGCGAGCCGTCCGTACTGGGCACGATGCTACGCGCCGGGTGGCGGTACCTGCTGCGCGTGCTGATCGTCGTGCTGGCTGTGCTGGTGGGGTCGGTGGTGGGGCCGTTCCTGTTTATGCCGCTGCTGGTGCTGCCGTTTTTTGTAGGCGCAGCCCACGCCTAAAACGCCCAAAACCACGAAGACCCCGCCCGTGAGCAGGGTTTAGCCGTTGGGCTGGATTGACCCGACCGGAGACACCCTATGACCAACACGGCACCGAAGCCAAAATATCACCATTTCCCGTACGCCAACATCCACCACCCGACGAAGTACGCCGACCTCATGCGCGGCGTGCGCGGCGGCAAAACCCCGGCGGCGCTGCGCTGGTTCTCGATCTTCCTCGTCGGGATGATCGTTGCGATGTGCGTCATGGCTATCACGGCGATTTACGCCTGGGGGCGCGTGTACAACCCGGCCTTCACGCTGCTGCAACTCGTGCTGATGATCCTGGCTGCGGTGGGGCTGTTGATGTTCATCGTCGTCGACATCGCCGGGGTCGTCTTCGCGGCGGTTTCCTTCCAC
>CAYSVE010000886.1:0-2275 GCA_964434365.1 uncultured Anaerolineaceae bacterium
AGGTTAGGGTTTTATGACGCCCAAGCGACGTTGGCCGAGGCCGAAGACGGAGGGCGGCAGGTTGATGCCGGCGTCCTCGATGCGCTCGCCGAACTTGGGGCGAATACCGGTGGGGCGAATGCGGCCAATGATCTTACCGCCTTCGATACCGGTCTGCTCGAACTCGAAGATGTCGGACATGGTGATCATTTCACCCTCCATGCCCTGGATTTCGGTGATGTTCATCACGCGGCGCGAGCCGTCGCGCAGGCGCTGCTGCTGGCAGATGCAGTCCACCGCGCTGGCGATTTGCTCGCGGATGGCGCGCACGGGCAGGTCCATACCGGCCATCAGGCACATCACTTCCAAACGGGCGATGGTGTCGCGCGGGCTGTTCGCATGAGCCGTCGTCAGCGACCCGTCGTGACCGGTGTGCATGGCCTGGAGCATGTCCAACGCCTCGCCGCCACGACACTCGCCTACCACGATGCGCTCCGGGCGCATACGCAAGCAGTTGATGACGAGGTCGCGGATGGTGACCGCGCCCTTACCCTCGATGTTGGGCGGGCGGCTTTCCAACGTCACCACGTGGTCCTGCTGTAGCTGGAGTTCAGCCGCGTTTTCGACGGTGATAATGCGCTCATCGTCAGGAATAAAGTTTGAGAGCACGTTTAGCAGCGTGGTTTTACCCGACCCCGTACCCCCGGCCACCACCATGTTCAAGCGGGCGATGACGCACGCGCGCAAGAACTCCGCGATTTCCGGCGTCATGGAGCCAAAGCGGATAAGGTCTTCGATCGTCAGTGGCTTGGACGAGAACTTACGGATGGTAATCGTGGGGCCGTTAAGGGCAATCGGCGGGATAACCACATTTACACGCGAACCATCTGGGAGGCGGGCGTCTACCAGCGGCGAACTTTCGTCGACACGGCGGCCTAGCGGGGCCACGATGCGGTCGATGATTCGCAGCACGTGGTTGTTATCCTCGAAGACCACGTTCGCGCGGGTGAGGTTACCTCGGCGCTCCACGTAGATGTTCTTCGGGCCGTTGACCATGATTTCGCTGATGCTCTCTTCGGCCAGCAGCGTTTCGATCGGCCCGAAGCCGAGGATTTCGGCCACGATGGCCTCGAACAGGCGATGCCGCTCCGTTCGCGATAGCACCATGCTTTCTTCCGCGAGGATGTTATTGAACAGCTCCTCGATGGTCGCCCGAATCTGGTCCTTCTGGCTGGGGTCTAGCTGCGACGCGTCCAACTCGGAGAGCAGGCGGTTTTGCACGCGAGACTTTAAATCCTGGTAGTTGTTGGCAGGCTGGCCACCGCCAGCCTGCTTCGGCACCGGGCGGCTACGAGCCTGGCGCTGAGGGCGTTCGCCGCCACCACCGCCGCTACTGCTACCCCCACCGCTACCGCTGCCGCCGCCGCTATCGCCGCCGGACCCACCACCTTTTTCAATACGACGTAACAAAGACATACCATACTCCTCTAGACTATCGGGGTTTACTGGCGTTTACAGATGAACGGTCGGCTAGCGCCCTAAGCGCCCCAGGCTACCCAGCAGCCCCCCCCCGCGCGATTGTTCCACCGCGGCGTCGCTGGCGTCGCCGTCGCTGAACTCGGCGCGCATGGCGTTGGCGAGGTCTAACAACTCACGCACAGGCGACTTGGTTTGGTCGCGTTCGGCGGCAATGACTGGCGTGCCACGGTTCATCGCTGCCAATATCGGGCGGTCGTCGAATGGGATACTCCCCAGGATAGACCGCTTGAGGTGATTTTCGATCTTCTCCGGTGCGATCGTCACACGGTTGCGGCTCTTCTCTTCCACCACCTTGCTCAGCACCAGCGTGACCTTCTCCTGCGGGTACTCTAGCTGGTCGAAGAGGTCCATCAAGAAGCGAATGCTCTTCACAGCGGACAGGGTCGGCGTCGAAACGAGCATGATGCGGGTCGCGAGGTCGAACAACGTAAGGGTGAGGTTATCGAGGCGGCTGCTGGTGTCGACGATGACGAAATCGTAGTACGACGCCACCTGACGGATCAACGACCCGACCGCCTCGTAATTCTCGAAGACCTGTTCGGCGAACTCGGGCCGGGGTGGGCCAAGCAGCACCTTAAGGCCGCTGCCGTGGATGACCACGATATTCTCGAACAATTCGACATCGAAGTCGTCTACTTCGTCCAGAATATCGACAATCGTCGACTGCGCCTGGATGTTGAGGAACTCGCTGAAGTCGCCGAACTGCTCATCGTCATCGATGTTCAGCACCTTGGTATCCTCTCGCTTGAGGCCACTC
>CAYSVE010000887.1:0-2271 GCA_964434365.1 uncultured Anaerolineaceae bacterium
GTTGACTCTCTGGCTAAAGCGCAACCGGCAGATGACGTGCACAGGCGGGCAACGCTTGACTCTTTCGCGAACGATCTCGGCATTGGAACAGGCCAGACGACCGCAGATGGGGCCAATATCATCGCCGAACCGCACCCCCAGAAACCTGATTTACCCGTCACGACCCGGCTCGAGGGGTTGAGTACGGAGTTGGGTGGCGCATGGTATTTGATCAACATCCTCATCCTCATGGACTTATTGGGTGAGGGGCGCATCCTATGGGCACAACTGGATGCACTTGCGCGCTTGCTCCTCGGCGATGAGGTGCCCGACGACGCGCTGTGGCCCTTGTTGGAAGACCTCGCTGCGCAAAATGGTATTGTGGCATTACCCGACAGCCCCACGATGCGCTGGGCGCAGAAGACCCTGCCGCACATTCAGGGGTGGGTGCAAGCGCGCCCTGGCAATCTGGACGATTTGCGTCCGGTGTTGTTCCAACAGGCGAGGGTGCATGTTTCATCGGAGCGCATCGATGTGATGTACTCGATCGAGGAAATCAACATGGATTGCCGTATCGCCGGGCTAGATCGTGACCCGGGCTGGCTGCCGGAACTCCCGCGTGCCATTCGTTTTCACTTTGTATAGGGCAAGCCGATGCCTCAGCAGCCAACCCCCTTCCCCGACTTACCGCTGAACGCGACCACATCTGCGCTTGTGGCTGCACGCCGGTATCCTCAAGCTCGCTAGCTATGTTGATGCTGTCGGTGGCACAGAGGTGATCGAGCAGTTTAATTTTTTGCACGGCTATCTTTCGAGTTCGGCAGGGTACTTCTCGCAAACAGAAATACCAGTTGCCGAAGCCTTTGGCGAGTGGCTTGCACTCCTCGAAACCTGGGAGCAAGCGTTACCATCACGGGCGAATACCTGGCCCCTTCGCTGCCTGACCGCTGCGGGCCTCAGCCGCGATCATATACTAGCGTTGATGTTGGTCGCTCTGGTTGAAGTCGATTCGCGCTTTGGGTTGTTGTATGCCATTCTCCACCCCTTCCCCGACGAACATCGCATGACGGTTGGCTTGCTCGATGACATTTTGCAGGTCGACGAACCGCTCATACACACTCGAAAGTGGGCACTTCCGCAGCAGTTGGTCCGTTACGGTCTTGTCGAGCAACACGGCAAGGACAAACCGCGCGCTGCCCAAACCCTGAATATTCCATCGGTGGTATGGAACGCCATCGATGACGAACGCCCGGCGAACCCATCACCTCACATCTCATTACACGAGAGTGACACTTTCCAATCCCTCGATGCGCTGGCACAAACGTTTCCCGCAGGCTTGCTGGAACAGCTCCATCGGCTACCGCGCTTGCTGGATGACGATCTCATTGGCGGTCTTGTATTGCGGGGCATGGCAGGCAACGGTCGGCTACGGGCGGTAGGCGCAGTCGCGCGCGAGATGGGACGGGCAATTTTGCTCGTGGACTGCCCCACGGTCAATTTGTTGCCAACCCTGTGGCAACAAGCTGGTCCCCTGGCGACGCTGCTCTCTGCAATACCCGTACTGCGTATGGAACTCGCCCCCGGTGAAACCGTACATTTGCCGACCATCGCCGGGTACAACGGCCCCATCGGTGTGTTACTACGGCAAGACGGCAGTGTAAGCGGCGTCCGCGTAGAGCGGTGTGTAACGGTGCAAGTTCCGCCTGCCAACCGCAGCGTACGACAACACTACTGGTCGCAGATGTTCCATAGCCAGGGGACCACACAAAACCCAGATGTTTTGCAGCGTATCAGTGAACGATTTCATCTAACCATCGGCGGCATCGAAAAGGCCGCCCCGCTTGCATACGCGTATGCTTCGCTTGCCGGACGCAGCCAAATCGCGTTCTCCGACGCACTGGCTGCCTACACCACACTCAACCACCAGTCCCTCGACGCGCTGGCCATCCACATCGACGCCGCAGAGCACGATTGGGACAACCTGGTTGTTTCCGATAGCACCCGGGTCGAATTGGAAAATCTTATCACGCGCTGTCGCCATCGCGAAACCGTCCTCACCGCACTCAGCGATGGCTTCGGTATGCGCAATCGAGGGGTCCGTGCGTTGTTGAGCGGGCCAAGTGGAACGGGTAAAACATTGGCAGCACGGGTGTTGGCGGGGGTCCTACAATTGAACCTCTACCGCATCGACCTTGCGGAGATCGTCAATAAGTACATCGGCGAAACCGAGCGCTCGCTCGGTCGTCTGTTTGCTCGTGCCGAGGAACAAGATGTGATCCTGCTGCTCGATGA
>CAYSVE010000888.1:0-2270 GCA_964434365.1 uncultured Anaerolineaceae bacterium
ATCGACGGCGACCGCCTTTATGCCATGCACAACGACCACTCACGCGGGGCCGCCACCCTCGCGATTTACGCCCTCGCCAAGGCGGAGCGCACGGCCTTCATCGCGTTGAACCGGCTTGTAAACGCGCCCCGCCACTTCCTCGACGACATCACGACCGACCCCGCCGGGAATGTTTACATCACCGACACGGCAGCGGGCGTGATTTATCGCGTTTCGCCGGAGGGCGTGGCATCGGTGTGGCTGCAACGCGCCGATTTCGCGTTTGCGCTGAACGGCATTACGGTCCAACCCGGCGGGTTTCTGCTGGCTGTGCGCTCCGATGGGCTGATTCGTGTGCCGCTCGATAACCCGAGCGCCTTCACCGCCGTCGAGCTTTCGGAGCCACTCCCCGGCGCGGACGGCCTCGCCCTGATGCCGGACGGTACGCTGATCGTCGCGAGCAACGCGGGGACGGCCTATGCGCTGCGCAGCGACGACGACTTCGCGACGGCGTGCATCGCCGCGACGGAAAACGCCCCGGCGGCGGCCTTCCCCACCTCGGTGACGGTGCGGGACGGCGTGCCGTTTGTGGTGCACAGTTACCTCGGCACCCGCACGGTCAATCCCCGCCACTCGACGTTCGGGGTGGTGCCGTTTATCATGGACCCCACGAACGTATCCTGCCGATAGGTCAAATTATGAAAGAGTGGATCGAGCCGCAGCCGATACCTGTACCGGACGCGCTGGCGGACGCCGTGGGCGGGCACCCGCTCATCGCGGAGACGCTGGCCCGGCGCGGCCAAACCGATACCGCCTCCCTGCGCGCCTTTTTGAACCCCGACCATTACACCCCCACGCCCCCCTCGGCCTTCCCCGATATGGACGCGGCGGTGGACCGCGTCAACACGGCGATTGCGCGCGGCGAGGGCATCCTCGTGTGGGGCGACTTCGACGTGGACGGGCAAACCTCCACCGCGCTGCTGTTCGAGGCGTTGACCGGCCTCGGCGCAAATGTGACCTATCACATCCCGAACCGCCTCACCGATGGCCACGGCGTCCACGTGAAAACGCTGGGCCGCAAAATCGATGACGGCGCGAAACTCGTGCTCACGTGCGACACGGGCGTCGATGCCCACGAGGCGGTCGATTACGCGGCCTCGCGCGGGGTGGATGTCCTCATCACCGACCATCACAAGCTGCCGGGCACACTGCCGAACGCGTGCGCCGTCGTGAATCCGCGCCGGTTGCCACACGAACACCCCCTGCGCGACCTGCCGGGGGTCGGGGTGGCGTATAAGCTGGTACAAGCCCTCTACGGCGAGCGCAGCACCAAACAATTCCTCGATTTGGTGGCGATGGGCATCGTCGCCGATATTGCCGTTCAGCGGGGCGATACGCGCTACCTGCTGCAAAAGGGCCTGGAAGCCCTTCGTGTGACGAACCGCCTCGGCCTGCTGGCGCTGATGGCCCGTGCGAAGGTCGAGCCGGGGCAGGTAAACGAGGGGCACATCGGGTTTGCGCTGGGGCCACGCCTCAACGCACTCGGGCGGCTGGCCGATGCCAACCCCGCCGTGGACCTGCTGACGACCCAAAAACAGGACCGTGCAGAAATCCTCGCGAACAACCTGGAGAAGCTCAACGCGGAGCGCAAGTTTTTGGTGCAACAGGTGTACGAGGGCGCGCTTGCGCAAATCGAGGCGAAGCCGGAGCACCTTAGGCGGGCGGCGCTGGTGCTGGCCCACCCTGGATGGCACACCGGCGTGGTCGGCATCGTCGCGAACCGGGTCACCGACGACTTCAACCGCCCGGCGGTGCTACTGCAAACCCCTGCCGAAGGCCACGCGCGCGGCAGTGCCCGCAGCGTGTACGGCTGCGACATCACCGATGCGATTGCCGCGAACGCCGATTTACTGCTGGGCTACGGCGGCCACACGATGGCGGCGGGCCTCGCGCTAGAGCAGCGCAACATCGAGGCGTTTGCGCGCGGGCTACACACCGCCGTTTATGACCAACTCGGCGGGCGCGAAATCACACCGACGCTGCACATCGACCGCTACCTGGGCCTGCACGAACTCACGATGGCCCTCGCCGAAGACATCGACCGGCTGGCACCGTTTGGGCCGGGCAACCCACCCCTCACCCTTGCGACGCGCAACCTGCGGGTCGATGGCGCGCGGGCGCTTGGCAAACGCGGCGACCACCTCGAACTCAGCATCTCCGATACTGACCGCACCGACCGTCGCGTGCTGTGGTGGAATGGCGGCGACCCGCCCGAGGGCGTCTTCGATTTG
>CAYSVE010000889.1:0-2266 GCA_964434365.1 uncultured Anaerolineaceae bacterium
AGCACGCTGTCCACGCGGCGGCCGAGGATGATCACGTCGTACCGAGCGAGGCCGTCGACGGATGCAAGCTGCTCGATGGCAGGCGGCTGGTCGTCACCCACGCCCGTGCCGGCCACGGCGTAGCGGCGGATCATCGGCGCGGCGCCCGCCACCTGCTGCACCGCGGTCACGTCGACCTGGGCGGCGTCACGCAGCACCCGCAGCAGCAGCGTGGTGTCCCAGTAGGGCTGGCCCTCGACCAGCAGCACACGCAGGCGGTCACGTCGCGTCTGCAGCATGACCTGCCGGCGGTTGTTGTCGGTGTTGGCTTCGCCCTCGGCGGGGCTGATCTCGACGCGGACGTCGTGCAGGGTGGGGTTCTCGCTGAGTGTGAGGTACACCGTGTCGACATCGTGCGGTTCGTAACCCTCGGCCAACAACTCGGGGAAGATCGGTCGCGAACCCGCACTCGGGAAAATGGCATACAGCGCCGCCTCACCCGCTGCGCGGTGGTCGGGGTGGTTGATGTATCCCCGGCCCGACGCAATCACCGTGCGCGGGTCTAGCGTCACGACGATTTGCGGCTTTAGCTCACGAATGATGCGCGTCAGGTCGCGGCGCAAATCCAGCGAGGGGGTGAGCACACCGTCGCGATAGTTTAAAAAGCGCACATCCGTCACACCTACGATGGCGGCGGCCTCGCGTTGTTCGCGGTAGCGCGTGCGGACGAGTTCGTCGAGGTCGTCGCCGGGTTTGTTGCTCCCGCTGGAGTTATCGGTGCAGATGACGTACGTCACCTTTGCGCCTTCACTTACCCACCGGGCAACCATCCCCGCCATGCCAAAGTCGACATCATCGGCGTGTGCGGTAATCACCACCGCCTGTTGGGGTGTGTAGAATACAGGTTGTTTGTCGTTGTCTGTCATAGAGCCTCAAAGATGCTTGCAGTTGGGTTTACCCGGGCAGCGCGCTATGCACACCCTGCCCGTTGATCTGAGGCGCTATTCTAACGTGAAGGTTCCACCGGGGTCGATGACGACAGGTGTTGCGTCGGTCTCGTTGTTGATGCGGTCGCCCCAGGCGCTTGCGTCCTGCACGATGGGTGGGAAGGTGTTGTAGTGCATCGGCATCACCATCTTCGGGCGGATCAACTTCACTGCTTTGACCGAATCGTCGACGCCCATGGTAAAGGTATCGCCGATCGGCAGAATTGCCAGGTCGATGCCCTCATCGCCGATGAGTTGCATATCCATCAACAGGCTGGTATCGCCCGCAAAGTAGATGCGTTGGCCGCTGGCGACATCGGTGAGGATAAAGCCGTTCGGCTCGCCGCCGTAGGTGCCATCGGGGAACGAGGACGAGTGGTGCGCCATCGTGAACTTCACAGTTACGAAGCCCGCATCGTAGGTGCCGCCCGGGTTGCCCTGGTGGACGTTCGAGATACCCTGTGCCGAAAGCCAGTTGCCGATTTCGAAGTTGCCAACGACCGTTACACCGAGGCGCTTCGCAATGTCGATCGTATCGCCGAGGTGGTCACCATGTGCATGAGAGAGCAGCATCAAATCTGCCGTAACGGCATCGGCTGTTGTCGATGCAAGCGGGTTGCCCGTGAGGAATGGGTCGAGCAAGACAACGCTACCGTCGAAATCGATCGTAAAGGCGGAGTGGCCCAGCCACGTCACTTTGACTGCCATTTTTAATCCCCTGGTAATATTACGCTTTGGGGATAAGTTTAGGCGTTGGCGCGGCCCTGCGCAAATGTCTTAATCCACAAAGCGATACTTAAGCAGCGTCCACAGTGCGATGAAGCCGTCTGTCCATTGTATTTTCTTGCCTTCGTCCCACTCGCGCCCGTTATACGAGATGGGCACCTCGTAGATGCGAACACCCGTTTTCAGTACCTTGGCCGTAAACTCCGGCTCGAACTCGAAGCCGCGCGCGTGGATGGTCATTCCTTCCACAAGGTCACGACGGAACACCTTATAGCAGGTTTCCATGTCGCTGAGGATGGCGTTGTAGAGGATATTCGTCACCAACGTCAGGACTTTGTTCGCGATCATATTCCAGAAGTTCATCGCCTTACGCGGCCCACCCAGAAAGCGCGCCCCGTACACCACAGGTGTTATCCCCTCCAGAATGGGCTTCAGCAGCACCGGATACTCGCGCGGGTCGTATTCGTGGTCGGCATCCTGTATAAGGATAATGTCCCCCTTCGCCTCCTTGAAGGCGGTCACGAGGGCTGCACCTTTACCCTGGTTTTTCTCGTGGTAGATGATGCGCACACCAG
>CAYSVE010000890.1:0-2265 GCA_964434365.1 uncultured Anaerolineaceae bacterium
ATGCCGTGGAAGTGATCGACGCACCGCACGCCGAATGCGTGATAAGCCTTGAGGATGACTTCCGTGTCGCCGGAAGAAAAGAAGTTATAGCCCTTTCCTTCAAGCGTCGCGCGCAGTTCCGCGTAGTTGTAGATGCAGCCGTTGAACACGATCGAAAGACCGAGCTGCGGGTCGGTCATCGGCTGCGCTGCGCGCACCGACAAATCGATGATGGTCAGCCGTCGATGCCCGAGAGCAACCCGGTCGCGGGCAAGCAGCCCCGACCCGTCCGGCCCGCGTGGCGCCATACAGTCTGCCATTGCACCGACCGCCGTGACCGAGGCGTTCGAGCCGTCGAATGTGATTTCGCCACAGATGCCGCACATCGTTTCTGGTCCCCAAGCCAGCCCCCCTGATAGGTGACACGGTGCTTCATGGAAAGGCTGGCGATCCCCGGCCCCCAACAGAGCGCCCGTCCGGCGGCGTCAACGGTACCCGAACTATGCCGCACGCTAGGTTGTCGGAGCCGTTAAGCGCTCACTGGAGAGGGAGGCGTACGGCGGCGATGAGGACGAAGCCGTGGCAGCGGCCACGGACGTTGTCGCCGCGTATCCGCCCCCGACACGACTGGGCCACCAAAATCGTCCCGCTTGAGCAAGTGCTGTGTCACGCCAGCGCTGCCTCCCGGGCAAGATCGCCGCGCCGTCATCGATGCGCTTTCGGTTGATGGTGCGAGGACACCTCCGGAAACCGGCATTGAAGGTTGTCGCGGGTATAATGGGCCGACGTCGAGGTTGATTCGGTCGGAGTGCGGGATGTCGTCAGGACAGCGCGGTTTCTGGGACGTTGAAGAGCGGCTTGCGGAACTGTCGCAACATGGCGACCCGCTGGAGCGTTTGGCGGCGACGGTCGACTTCGAGATGTTCCGGTCGGACCTCACGGAGGCGGTTGGACAGCCCGACAGATCAAAGGGAGGCCGGCCGCCGTTCGACCCGGTGCTGAAGTTCCGGATGCTGGTGCTGCAGGCGATGCACGGGCTGTCGCTTGCGCAGACCGAGTATCTGGTGACCGACCGGCTGAGCTGGATGCGGTTCTGCCGGCTCGGCCCGGGCGACAGCGTTCCCGATGCCAACACGCTATGGGATTTTCGCGAGGCGCTCATCGCTGCCGGTGCGCTCGAGGCGCTGTTCTCGCGGCTGGACCGGGCCATCACCGAGGCGGGCTACCTGCCGATGTCGGGACAGATCGTCGATGCCACGTTGGTGACCGCGCCGCGCCAGAGGCTGACGAACGGTGAGAAGGCCGCCATGAAGGAGGGCCGATCTGCGCATGAGATCTGGCCCGAGACGCCTGCCAAAGCGGCCCAGAAGGACACCGACGCGCGCTGGACGATGAAGTTCTCCAAGGCCAAGCCCGCCGCGGACGGCGCGCCGCAGGTGGACATCGCCGTGCCGGCGTTCGGCTACAAGTCGCACATCGCCATCGACCGCCGGCATGGGATCATCCGCCGGCAACGGGTGACGGACGCGAGCGCCCATGACGGCGCGCAGCTTCGCAACGGGCTGATCGATCCGAGGAACACGGCGGCCGACGTGTGGGCCGACACGGCGTACCGTTCCGCGGCGAACGAACGGTATCTGGCGGACCTCGGCAAGACGAGCCGGATCCATCGCCGAAAGCCTCGCGGCAAACCCATGCCGCGACACCACGCTCGGGCCAACGCTAAGAAGTCGGCCGTGCGCGCCCATGTCGAGCACCCCTTCGCGCACCAGAAGGGGCCGATGGGCCTCGTGATCCGCACCATCGGTCTGGCCCGTGCCACCGCCACCATCACGCTCACCAACATGGCCTTCAACATGAAGCGATGGTGCTGGCTCGAACGGCGAGCTGCGCCTGCCTGACGGCGTCGAGCACCGCCCATCCAACATTGGCCGCTAACGAACCCATCCGCGAGCCGTCCGCAGCGTCAGACCGATCCCACTGCCGCCCGCCCGACCGGGGTATCGGAGGTGTCCAGCTTGCGCGATTCCTACAACTCCCTGTCGGACTACGGCTCGGCTGACGATACCGCGTCCGGCTACACCAACCCTTTCGAACTGAAGAGCTGGCACGACAAAGCCGGCTTCAGCGCGGTGGCGCACAAGTTGCGGCATACGACGTTGTGGCAGACCCACCCGGAGGTGCTGCGGGAGGCGAGCCGCAAGTATAGTTCAGGGCATTACGTGCATCTTTTTGTGGATTCTCAATGCCTATACGACAAGTCTATGCACAAGACCTCGTCTTGGG
>CAYSVE010000891.1:0-2264 GCA_964434365.1 uncultured Anaerolineaceae bacterium
ATAACTGGAGAATGAACTATTGATTGAATTACTGCATGTTTTGCTTAGTGGATGGGTCATCGTCGTTATCGACGATGAGGAAGACAGTCTCATGGTCGCCAACGTGATCCTGACTGCTTACGGTGCAACATTGCACACTGCCGAGAACGGTGAGGAAGGATTGGATGTAATACGCCAGGTATACCCCCGGTTTGTGATATCTGATCTCTCTATGCCTGTGCTGGATGGGTGGGGCGTTATTGGTGAAATGAAGAGGGATCGGGCCTTGATGGATATTCCCGTGATTGCCTTGACTGCCCATGCTATGGTCGGGGATCGAGAACGGGCGATTGCCGCCGGTTTTCACAATTACCTGACAAAGCCCCTCACCGTCGAGACGTTTATGCAAGACCTTGTCAATCTCATTGTAGACATTCCTGTTCTGGCAGAAGACCTGAACATCTAATTTGGAGGAAAGTGAAAAATGTCCCGAAATGACTGGCGTATTCTCGTTGTAGAAGATGATCCCGATGGGCAAGTCGTCGTTGCCACAATGCTTGAGCGCTTGAATATCCCAATTGATGTCGCCAATAACGCTGCGGAGGCTGAGGAATTACTCTTTCACTCTGGTCATGGCTACAGTGCCATCATTCTCGATCTCGCACTCCCTGATAAAGACGGTTGGGAAATTCTGGAGCAAATTCAAGCTAATCCACAGACAGCGAATATACCCTGTGTGGCAGTGACTGCTTATCATAACTCGAAGTTACGTAAAGAAGCCCTTACAGCGGGTTTCACCGCTTACTTTCCAAAACCAATTGATGGAACGATCTTTGCCAGGGAGCTAGAGGCGATTCTCTAGTTCAACATTTTTTAACTTACCGTTGCATTGCTTGTCTATCCCGTTTATGGACAGGGCCGTCTCTGTCCATAAATTTTTTTACCACCCTGGAGCTTTACACTATGCCGTATCAACTTACCTGGCAAACGCCGGACACTATTTTACATCTGGAACTTACTGGTCATGTCTCGATGGAGGAATTCATCCAGATAGACGATCGTGTCAATGCATACCTCGATAAACGTCAAACTTCCAATCAGGTTGTTCTGATCATTGACGCAGTTGGTGCTCAACGAGTACCACAGGAAATCGCTCAGATGAAAGCATCGCAAACCTATGCGAATCGTCGTGATGTCAAGCATCTGTTGATTGTGACTAATAAAAAGCAGATTCGCTTGATTATGTTGCTGACCTTTAATCCGTGTCAGGCATTCTTGCGTTTCGCAGATAATTACGAGCACGGGAATCGAATGCTAGAAGGTATGCATATTACTTCGAGATAGAATAATAGTGTTATATATGCAAAAATTATCAGTGATGTGTTCAGATGGCTTCCTATCCCCACGAGCTCAATTTTATGGGTCAGCTCAATGTGATATCCAGAGAAAGAGATTAATGTGGCGCAACGCCGCCACAAACGGTTATACGACACTTTAGCGGACATTCGTCTAAAATAATGGGTATTTTCCCGGACTTGTTATACAGCGTTGCGTTCGTATCTGAAATATCGACTGTCCGAAAGGCCTTCGCCTGTAAAAACACGCCATATAGCTGATGCTAAGCCAACACCGCTGCGCTACAGTGAATACACAAGCGTAGAAAATGAGGCAACATCACATGGCGAATACCACCGCACAGACGCAGCAACACACCCATCAACACGACTCTTCACAAGAAAAACACGATCAGCACGAGGGCCACGACCACAGCGGACACGAAATCATGTTCCGCAATCGGTTCTGGGTGTCATTGGTGTTGTCGATTCCGGTATTACTCTATAGCAGCACGATTCAGGGCTGGCTGGGCTTCTCTATGCCGACCTTCACCGGCAGCGCGTGGATCGGTCCGGTGTTCTCCGTGATCGTCTTCATCTACGGCGGGATTCCGTTTTTGGAGATGGCGATCCCAGAGGTGAAAAACGGCCAGCCCGGTATGATGACGCTCATCTCGCTGGCGATCCTGGTTGCGTTCGGCTACAGCCTATTCGCTTTCTTCACCGGGACGGGAAAGACGTTCTTCTGGGAGCTGGTAACCCTGATCGACGTAATGTTGCTCGGCCACTGGATCGAAATGCGCAGCGTGCGGCAGGCATCCGGCGCATTGGATGAACTGGCCGCCCTCATGCCGGACACCGCCGAGTGACCTTGCGGCAGTTTCGCGGACAGTTCATTTTTCAGAGCGGTTGAGCGCTCGTACTGCTCAGGGCTGAGATAGCCCAGGGTGG
>CAYSVE010000892.1:0-2262 GCA_964434365.1 uncultured Anaerolineaceae bacterium
GCGCAGCCGCTGGTCTTCAACGCCGGCGTCCACCACGGTGCCCGCTTCGCCCTGCACCTGCAGGGGAACACTGACCACGCCCGGGGGCTCTTCCCGCTCTCGTTCGGCGTATTGCCTGCCAATGGACTGCGGGGGCCTGGGTTGAAGGGCCTGCTGCAAATCGTGCTGGGGTTGCTCATCGCCCAACTGCTGAACGCGACCTTCCCCGGCAGGGGCATCGCGCGGGCTGTGAACCTCATCCCGTGGGCCATCCCCACGATCGTTGTGGCTTACGCCGCGCGCTGGATACTCGATGACCAGTTCGGCATGATAACGCATTGGACCTCGGTGCTGTTCGACCGAAGGCCGGTGATATTCATCAGCCCGTTTGGCGCGCGCACGGCGGTTATCCTCACGAACGTGTGGAAGAACGCGCCCTTCATGGCGGTGCTGTTCCTCGCCGGGATGCAGAGCATCCCCGAGGAGTTGTACGACGCCGCCAAGGTCGACGGGGCCAATGCGACGCAGCGCTTCTTCTTCGTGACGATCCCGATGATTATCCCGCTGATGGTCACGCTCGGGTCGTTTTTCATCATCTGGCAGGTGGCCAGCCTCGATCTCATCTACGGTATGACGAGCGGCGGGCCGGGTGTTGCCACGCAGGTGCTCGCGCTGCGTGTCTTCGAGGAGGGGTTGCGGTTCTTCAAGTTCGGGTTGGCATCGGCTATCAGCGTGGTGCTAATCGTGCTGGTGGGCATCATCGGTGTCATCGGCATCGTGCTCTTCCGTCGTTTCGAAGTGACTTATTAGGGGCACAAATCAATGGATACTCCACATAGCCAAACGCAACCGTACACCGAAACCCCCGCACCCACGCGCCGATTCCGCTTCCCCACGCAGGCGGTCGTGCTGTATGTATCGTTGCTGGTGTTTTTGTTCGTGGTCCTCGCGCCGTTCTTCTGGATCGTGAAGTCGGCGCTGTCGACACCGGATCAGCTTTTCGAAATACCGCCGGTGTACTTCCCCGATGCCACGCTCGATAACTTCGCAGAACTGGGACGGCAACTGCCGATCTGGGCGTATATTCGCAACTCGCTGGTAAGTTCAGGCGCGACGGCAATCGCGTCGGTGGCGGTGTCGTTTTTGGCGGCGTACGCCTTCGCCCGCATCGACATCCCCGGCGGGAGCATCATTCTGTGGCTGTTCATCATCACGATGGCCTTGCCGGAAATCGCGACGATTGTGCCACTTTATCGCCTGCTGACGATCGCCAATTTGCTCGACACCGTGACCGGGCTGGTGATCGTCATGGCAAGTGTACTCACGCCGTTTACGGTGTGGGTGCTGGTGGCCTTTATCCAGCAGGTGCCGTACGAAATCGAGGAAGCAGCGATTATCGACGGCGCGAATCTGTTCCAAATCCTCACCCGTGTGACGTTGCCCCTCACGCGCCCGGCACTCGTCACGATGCTGGTCATCAACTTCATCAACGCGTGGAATAACCTGCTGTACCCGCTGGCATTTTCCGCCACACCCGCCTCGAAGACGCTCAGCGTCGCCATTACGGAGATCTTCCAGGCGCGCTCGCCATGGGGCAGGCCGTGGAACCTCGTGAGCGCGTTAGGCGTGATTATGGTTATCCCGGCGATACTGCTGGTGTTGTTCTCGCAGCGGGCGATTATTCGCGGCCTCACACGCGGCGCGATCAAATAAGAAGGAGCTAAGGCGACCATGGAAAACGCACACATCGCGCCGGTCGATACCACGCACAGCCCGCACGCGCGGCTGCACACCCTGCCGATGCAGCACATCGTCCTCGGCGACGGCTTCTGGAAACAGCGGCAGCGCATCAACGGCGAAACGTCGCTGGCACACGGCTACCGCATGCTGGAAAAGGCCGGGAACTTCAACAACCTCGAAATCGCAGCGGGCCGCAAAACCGGCGATTACACCGGGCGCAACTTCCTCGACTCCGATGTGTACAAGTGGCTGGAGGCCGTCGCCTACGAGCTGGGCCACAACCCGCAGAACCCGGTCCGCAATCAGGCCGATGTCGTCATCGACCTGATTGCGGAGGCACAAGAAGACAGTGGCTACCTGAACAGCTACTACCAAATCGTGGAGCCGGAAAATCACTGGCAAGACCTCGACCACGGCCACGAATTGTACTGCGCCGGGCATTTGTTCCAGGCTGCGGTGGCCCACACCAACGCGACCGGCGACCGGCGATTGCTCGACATTGCCGTGAAATTCGCCGACCACATCGACGACACCTTTGGCCCG
>CAYSVE010000893.1:0-2242 GCA_964434365.1 uncultured Anaerolineaceae bacterium
GCTACCGCCGAAGAAGTCGCGCGGAACCCGCGCAGCCGTAGTGCCAAGTTACGAGTTGTGGAAAAATTATGACCGATTTCCTAGGACAGGTTCAACGACGTGCGCTTTGGAAGGGCCAACGCCAAGCAATGACCCTGGTGCTGCTCGCGCTATTTATGGTCGCGGTCATCGGTGCGCTGTATCTCGCGCAGGTGGCCGAGACGTCCACGACAGGCCGCCGATTGGAGGCGCTGCTTATCGAGCGCGACGAACTCGAACAGACCAACGAAACGTTGCGCGTCGAAATTGCCGAACTACGCAGTGTGCCAAGGCTCATCGCACGGGCGCAAGAGCTTGGCTTCGACTACGCTGCGCGTGGCGAAATCGAATATTTGATGGTGGAAGGCTATACTCCCGATCGTAGCCAAACCGTCGCACCGTTACGTGAGCTGGTCGAAGAGGACGTGCTGCAATACGACGAGACCTTCACCGGTTGGTTGCGCCAACAGGTCGACCGCTTAGATAACCAGTTCGAGAGCTTTGCCGAGAGGGGCACCCAATGAGTATGCGCCGTGTGTACGACCAGCAGGAAACCCTGCGTGGACGCTTGCCCATCGTCGCGGGGTTGATGATAATCGCGACGGTGTACCTTACCGGGCAGTTGGTCTCCTTCCAAACATTGCCGCCGCAGGTCGTGGCCTACATGCAGCGGCAAGCCAACTACAACTACAATCGGACACTGCAACTGGCCGCCTCGCGTGGCGTCATCTACGACCGAGACGGTCAGCCCTTCGCACTTAACACCCTCGAATATGAAATTGGCCTTAGCCCAAACCTCATCGCCAACCCGCGCAGCCTGTCGACACAGCTTGCGGCGATTCTTAATCAATCCGAGTTGGAAATCTACGATGCGGTGACCACGCGCAGCGACTGGGTGCAGCTGGCGCGGCCCGTCAGCGCCGATGTCGCCCAGCAAGTGCGCGACCTGGAACTCATCGGCATTACCATCAATCCGTTGCCTCGGCGGCTGTACCCGCAGGGGACGCTGGCCGCGCAGGTCATCGGCTTTGTGGCGGGCGATGACAGCGGCGCGCAGGGCTACCGGGGCTACAACGGTGTCGAAGGGTACTACGAGGACGAACTCGCCGGGCGGGTGCGCGACCAACAGGTCAGTAACATCCCGTTCGATTTGCCAAGCGACCGCGCGGTCGAGGACCGGGGTAGTGACCTCGTGCTGACGATTGACCGCGATATTCAGTTCCTCATCGAAAGCGAACTTCAGGCGGCGGTCACCTCGACAGGGTCTACGCAGGGCACCATCATCGTGATGAACCCGCGCAACGGCGACATCCTCGGCATGGCGAGTTACCCCTCCTTCGACCCGAACAACTTCATCGATGTAGACGACCCCGACCTGCTGAAAAACCCGGCTATCAGCGATGAGTACGAGCCGGGGTCGGTGTTCAAGGTGTTAACGATGGCCGCCGCGCTCGAAGCGGGCACCGTCACGCAGTACGACACCTAAGTCGACAACGGTATCATCGAGGTAGGCGGCGTCGTTATCCCGAATTGGGACCGGCAGGCCCATGGCGTCGTCGATATGACGCAGATGCTCGTGCAATCATTGAATGTCGGTTTGGCAACGGTCAGCACATCGATGGGGCCATCGACATATTATGGGATGATGGATACGTTCCGCATCGGCAAGGCCACAGGTATCGACATGGAAGGTGAGGAGGCTGGCACGCTCTATGTGCCGGGCGACGAGTTCTGGAGTGAGAGTAACCTCGGCACGAACGCGTTCGGGCAGGGTGTGGCGGTGACACCGCTGCAACTGGTCACGGCGGTAAGTGCCATCGCCAACGGTGGCCTGATGATGCAGCCTCATATTGTGCATCAGGTAGTGGACGGAAACCGAATTTATCCGTCGCAGCCCTCGACGCTTGGGCGTCCGATTTCCGTCGAAACGGCACAAATCGTCACCGATATGATGGTGCAAGTCGTCGAACAGGGTGCCACGCGCGCGCAGGTTCCGGGTTATTCGGTCGCCGGGAAGACGGGCACCGCACAGATTTCCACGCCCATCGGCTACGAGGCGGGCGCGTCGATTGCATCGTTCGTCGGCTTCCTCCCTGCCGACGACCCACAGGTGATCATCCTCGTCAAGCTGGACCGCCCGACTGAGTACTGGGGTAGCGTCGTCGCGGCACCGGTTTTCAGCCGATTGGCAGAACGACTTGTCATTATGATGGGCATCCCCCCC
>CAYSVE010000894.1:0-2241 GCA_964434365.1 uncultured Anaerolineaceae bacterium
CCACCGTCCACCGACGAAGCATTGCCGAGCTTCGAGGATTTTGCGCGGGCGCTCGCGCCGCTGCTCGAGGGCTACAACGTCATCGTAGAGCCGGGGCGTAGCATCGTCGCCGATGCGGGGATACTGCTCACGAAGGTGCTGTATAACAAACACAACGGCGACATGGTCGTCTGCGACGCCGGCATGACGGAACTCATCCGCCCGGCATTGTATGGCGCAGAACATGCCATCGTGCCTGTGGCGAAACCGCTGGGACCGTCGCGGAGACAAACCGTTGTGGGGCCGGTGTGCGAAACCGCCGATGTCATCAGCAAAAACGTGGCGCTACCGACCGTCATGATATTTGATCTACTCGCAATCCTCGATACGGGGGCCTACGGTATGGTGATGGCCAGCAACTACAATCAGCGCCCACGCCCCGCCGAAGTCGTCGTCGATGCCGACGGGGCGCGCCTTTCGCGGCGGCGAGAAACCTACGAAGACCTGATGCGCGACGATATTTTCGAACCTCAGCCAGAAAGCACTTCATGACTACCGACCAACCGATCACGTTTTTCGACGGCCACAACGACACGCTGCTCAATTTGTATGCACGCGAGCGCGGCAGAGGCCGTAGCTTCTTCGAGCAAAGCGACTACGGTCACATCGATTTGCCGCGCGCGAAACAGGCCGGGCTGGGGGGTGGCATTTTCGCGATCCTCGCGCCGTCGAACAAACGCCCGCACAAAACAGTGGACTACCTCACCGAAGACGGCTATCACTTCCCGATGCCGGAGCCGATGCCACTCAGCGAAGCGCAGGCCCACACCCACGCGATGATGTCGCGGATGTTTCGCATCGAGCGGCTGAGCGAAGGCCACGTGAAGGTGGCGCGCACGGTCGCGGAAATCGAGGCTTGTTTGGCGGGCGGTGTGCTCGCGGCGGTGGTGCACTTCGAAGGCGCGGACGCCATCGACCCGGACTTGCACGCGCTTGAGGTGTATCATCAGGCGGGGTTGCGGTCGCTCGGCCTGGTGTGGAGCCGCAAAACGCCCTTCGCGCAGGGCGTGCCCATTAAGTTCCCCAGCACGCCCGATTTCGGCCCTGGCCTCACCGACGCGGGGAAGGCCCTCGTGCGCGCGTGCAACCAACTCGGCATTATGCTCGACCTCTCGCACCTCAACGCGGCGGGCTTCTGGGATGTCGCGCAACTCAGCCAAGCACCGCTCGTCGCGACGCACAGTAACGCTCATGCGCTGTGCCCTATCGGGCGCAACCTTACAGACAAGCAACTCGATGCCATCCGCGAGAGCGAGGGCATCGTCGGCGTGAACTTCGGCACGGGCTTTTTGCGCAAAGACGGTATGTGGACCACCGACACCCCGCTAGAAGACGTGATGCGCCACATCGATTACCTTGTGGAGCGGCTGGGCGTCGATTGCGTGGGCATGGGGTCGGACTTCGACGGGGCGACGATTCCAGCAGCCATCGGCGATGTGCGCGGGCTGAAGACGCTGTTCGCGGCCCTGGGTGACCGCGGCTACGACCGCCCGACGCTCGAAAAACTGGGGCGCGAGAACTGGCTGCGGGTGCTACGACAAACCCTAAAATAACGATTTACCTATCAATCACGCAGATGTCCGACACATTCGCTTGACAGAGATCGGGTTGTCACCTACCCTTTATGTGAACGCTCACATCACCGAGATGTGGTAAGCTGTGGGCGCGTTAGAACTTAGACGCAATTGCATAGATCTTTCATTAGGAGAAACGAACGTGTTCCGTAAACTTCTTTTTGCTACGTTGGTGTGCCTGCTGGTGATCGCCCCGGCAGCGATGGTCGGTGCACAGGCCGAAGAGGGCTGGTGCAGCGATGTCGACCTTGTGTTCTTCCCCGGCGGCCCGGCGGGCGGTCCCTTCGCCAGCGTGGTGTATAACGGTGCCCTCCGCGCCGAGGCTGACCTCGGCGTCAACGTCGAGTACATCTGGTCCAACTGGGACCCGGAAATGATGATTACGCAGTTCGCCGAAGCAGCCGCGACCAGCCCGGATGGCATCGCCGTGATGGGCCACCCCGGTGTCGAGGCCTTCCAACCTTTGGTGGATGAAGCCCGCGCAAACGGCATCGCCGTGACGGCACAAAATGTTCCGCTTAGCGAACTCGAAGCGGCCTACAAGGGCGCGGGCTTCGGCTAAGTCGCCGCGAACAACTACACCGCCGGTGCTAACCTCCGCAACGAAATCGTAAACCCCTACGGCCTG
>CAYSVE010000895.1:0-2240 GCA_964434365.1 uncultured Anaerolineaceae bacterium
ACGCGATCGCCGAAATAGTCGGGAGGTCGGGGGTATCTGGCCAGCGTGGGCTGAAGAAAGCATCGGGCTGAAAGACAACTGTCGCGCCAGAGAGAACGCTGGGCACACCATAGATATTCACCTCATCGACCGTGTCGGCCAACTCAAGGCCACTGGCCTCGATGTCGTACGCGGCGATGACGTGCGATACCCCCCACTCACCGAGCAACGTCACATCTGGTGTCGCGTCGCGGTTCGCAAACGGAATATCGGCGTCGCTCTCGATGTCGTTGAGCGGCGGCAGCACCACCGTGTACGCCTCTACCGGGATGCCGCTCGCGGCTTCCATCGCGGTCACGAAGCCCGTCAGTTGGAACGGGTCGACGCCGCCGAACAGGCTCAAGTCGTACGCCTCAGCGACCTCCTGCGGTAGCGCATAACTCGGCGAGTAGACCCGTCGCGCCTCAAGTTCGACCAGCCGCTCGGCGAGAGGGGCGTGCGGTACCAGCCATTCGCCGGGGCCGCGCCACTCCAACCGCCCCGCCCCGGTCAGCGCAAAGTCGACGAACAGTACGGCCAGCAGC
This sequence comes from uncultured Anaerolineaceae bacterium, assembly GCA_964434365.1. Taxonomy (GTDB): domain Bacteria; phylum Chloroflexota; class Anaerolineae; order Aggregatilineales; family Phototrophicaceae; genus CAYSVE01. The sequence continues at coordinate 564 of CAYSVE010000895.1, forward strand.
GCATAGAACAATCGCTGCCCGGCCAAACGCCCCGCGAGGTAAGTCATCAGCAGCACGCCGAGCGCCACCCCATTGAACAGCGCCACGATACCCGGCCCGCGCAATGGCGCGATGGCGAAGGCTGCGAAACCGCCCGCACTCGCGACTAGCCCCGCCCCACCGACGGTGACCATCCGCAAAATACCGAGGCTGCGCTCTTTCGGTTTGTCGTCGGTGTCTGTTTCCAGCCGTGCGCGCATCATCGCGTCGACGCCGTGCGCGGCCAGCAAAACCACCACCACGTTCAACACAAACCACGCCCGCGCCGGTACCCTGAACCACAGCAAAAACGGTGCGATGCGTATCGCCAGCGGCCACAGTGGCCCCAGCGGCCCCAGCGCGTACAGCGCCGCCCCCAACCCCAGCCCACCCCAGAAGAAGCGGTCGCGGCGGGGCAGCGTGAACAGGCCGACCCCGGCCAGCACCAGCACCCCCAACCCGAAGTACGTTAGGTTTTCGAAGGAGCCGGTGTTCGCGGGGAGTATCAAGCTGATGAGCGCCAGCGGTTGCAGCGACAAATCCGCGACTGCCTCCGGCGTAATCGTCGAGCGGCTCATGTACGGTCGCCACATCATCAATGGGACGAGCAAGGCGGCCACCAGTGCCAAAAACACCGGTGCGCCCGCAACGTGCCACGCTGCCCGCTTCCAGTCGCGGTGGGTTGCGGCCAGCCACACCCCGTAGATGAGCGCCGTCGTGAGGGCATACAGGCTCAGGCGCACGTCGGCGAGGAACAACAACCCCGCGATCACTGTCGTGCGCAACGCAGGCGCGAGGCCGGGTTTTTCGTCCATCGCCGTTTTGATGGACCACAACAGCCACGGCCACCACGCCATCGCATATGTAATATCGAGGTGACCGGCAGCGAGGTACACCATCAACTTCGGCGAAACCGCGTAGGCCAGCGCCCCGATGGGCGAGCTCTCGCCGGGCACGATCTCGCACGGGACCCCCGCCTCGGCGCAGGCGCTGGCCTCCTCGCCGCCGCGGCCGAAGACGTAGGGGTCACCGCACATCAGCCGCACCACCGTGTGGCCCTGCTGTGCCAGCTCCAGCAGCAGCGCCGTGATCTCGGGCTGGCTGCGGGTGGGGGCGTCGTGGCCGCGCTTGCCCACGTCGATGCGCAGCGCGCCTTCGGGAGCCAGCTCGAGCAGGCGCGGCGAGGCGAGGGCGTCGTAGACCACCGCGTCCGCGCGGCGCAGCGCCTCGGCGCCGCGCAGCGTGATGAGGTCGGGCGCACCCGGTCCGGCGCCCACCAGGATGACGCGCCCGCGCTTCACGTCGGCTCCCGCAGCGCGGCGAGCAGCTCCGCGCCGCCGTCGGCGAGCAGCGCCTCGGCCGCGGCGCGCCCCAGCGCCTCGGCGGCGGCGGCAGGCCCGCGGCGCTCGCTCTCCAGGCAGGTCGCGCCGTCGGGCGAGAGCAGCAGCGCCCGCAGCGACAGGCCGCCGGCGCCGTCGAGGCGGGCGCCGGCGCCGGGGGGGACCGTGCAGTCCGCCTCGAGCCGGGCCAGGCAGGCGCGCTCGGCGGCGATCTCGCGCTCGGTGTCTCCGTCGGAGAGCGCAGCGAGGTCGGCGGCCAGGGGATCGCCCGCTCGCGTCTGGATGGCCAGCACGCCCTGCCCGGGCGCGGGCAGCAGCC
>CAYSVE010000896.1:0-2237 GCA_964434365.1 uncultured Anaerolineaceae bacterium
CCGGCCACCGAGGCCAACAACCCGCTGATGCCATACACCCAGATTTTCACGCGGTTCACGTTGATGCCGCTCAGGCGGCTGGCTTCTTCGCTGTTGTTGCCGATGGCATAGGTGTAGCGTCCGAAGCGCGTTTGGCGCAACACCACCCAACTGACGACGAAAATAATGAGCGCGATGAGGAACGGCACCGGCAACGTCCAGCGCTCGCCAAATGGCAACGGGATGCGGCTGGTGATAACGTTGAGGATGCCCTCACGGTTGATGTTGATCCCCGCGCCATTCGTCAACACAAGGCTCACACCCAGCAGCAAACTCCTGAAGCCCAATGTGACGATGAGCGGGTTCATGTTGAACCACGTGATGAGGCCGCCCTGAAAAAGCCCGATCAGCAGGCCCGCTGACAGGGCAATGGCAACGGCGAAAATCGCCGGGATGCCATCGGCGACCTGACCACCAGCCTGCGCGCTCCCCGCGATGAGTACCGCTGCCACAACCCCGCTGAAGGACACCATCGCCTCGACCGAGAGGTCGATGCCGCCGATCATAATCACGTAGGTTTGGCCGCAACTCACGATAGCAATAGCCGCCGCTTCCAGCAACAACAGACCGATACTCGTCGGCGAGCGGAAGGCGGGCGTGCTAATCCACAGGATAGCGAACATCAGCAGGAAGACGAGGAACGGCCCCAGGTTGGCAATCGCCTGGCCGATGCCAAGCCCGCCGTTATTTTTACGCTTGGGTCCAGCTTGCGCTGTCGCAGACATAGTTACGCTTTCTCGAATAAGCTAGAATCAGACTCCTGGCCGGTAGCCAGCTCCATCAGCCGTTCTTGCGTCGCCTCGGCGCGGTCGACGAAGCCCGTCACCCGCCCCTCGCTGATGACCATCACGCGGTCACTCATGCCGATGACCTCCGGCAGTTCGCTGCTTATCATGATGACCGCACCACCATTGGCAACAAACTGATTGATGAGCTTGTAGATTTCCACCTTCGCGCCCACATCGATGCCGCGCGTGGGTTCATCGAAGATGAGCACCTTCGGTTCGGTCGCCATCCACTTGCCCAGCACGACCTTCTGCTGGTTACCCCCACTGAGATTACCGACTTTCTGGTCCAACCCGCTAATTTTGATCGCCATGCTGTCGACATACTGCTCGGCGACATCGGTCTCTCGGCGTCGGTTGATGAGCGCGCGCTCGCTGAGTTCTGCCAAAATGGCGACGGAAAGGTTATCCTTAGTGCTCAGGTGCAGCATAAGGCCCTGGCTTTTGCGGTCCTCGGTGAGTAGTGCAAGGCCCACCCGGATGGCATCGCGCGGGTTGTTGATGTTCACCGGCTCGCCATCGACATAGATTTGCCCGCTATCGATAGGGTCTGCGCCGAAGATCGCGCGCACGAGTTCGGTGCGGCCTGCGCCCACCAGCCCGGCGATACCGAGCACCTCGCCTGCGTGCACGCTAAATGTAATGTCGTGCAGCCGCCCGGCCTGCGTAAGACCGTCCACGCGCAGCCTTTCGGCGCCCGTCGCCGCGATTTCCTTGGGGAATTGCTCATCGAGCGTGCGTCCAACCATCATCCGAATAAGGCCATCCATGTCGAGTTCTTCGACAGGCACCGTATCGATGTACTGGCCGTCGCGCAGCACGGTGATGCGGTCGGCAATTTCGAAGACCTCGTCGAGGTGATGGCTGATGTAGATCACGGCGATGTCGTTGGCCTTCAACTCGCGGATGATCTGGAACAGGTTCTCGATTTCGTCGAGGCCGAGGGCTGCCGTCGGCTCATCCATAATGATGAGGCTGGCCTCCTGGTGCAGCGCCTTCGCGACTTCCACCATTTGTGCCTGGCCCACCCCCAGGCGGCTGAGTTGCATGCGCGGGTCGACCTCGAGGTGCATTTTCTTCAGCAATTCGGCGGACTGCCTACGCATCTCGGCCCAGTCGATAAACGGCCCGCGCATGATTTCGCTGCCGAGAAAAATATTCTCCATGATGCTTAACAGCGGCACCTGGTTGAGTTCCTGGTAAATCGTGGTGATGCCCGCCGCCTGCGCCTGACGCGGGTTGCTGAACGAAACCGCCTCGCCGTTGAAGGTGACCGTGCCCTCGTCGGCCTGGTACACCCCGGCGAGTATCTTCATCAGCGTCGATTACCCCGCGCCGTTTTCGCCCACCACCGCAAGGACCTCGCCGCGGCGCCCGTCTAACTTCACAATTTGCAGGGCCAGCACCCCACGG
>CAYSVE010000897.1:0-2237 GCA_964434365.1 uncultured Anaerolineaceae bacterium
ACATGGCGACATCGTGCAAATCGCGGATGGCCCCGCTGCGCAGCACAACGCCCGTGCGGCGGCGCAGGTCCGGCGAGAATTCGGCGGTGCGTAGTGCCTTGTCGACGGCTGCCGTGGCGACCATCGGGTCGATCCACAGGCGTTGCCCATCGTAGACAGTGCTGTCGTCGAGGACGATACACTGCGCACCGTTCAGCACCGCGTCGACGGCCTCGTTCTGCAAATTGCGCACGGCATTCTCGATCGTAATGTCCAGCGGTGCGCTCGTCGAAAGGACCTTGTACTGGCCGTCGAACACGTCGAGGATATCTTCCAGCGCCATCGTTCCCACTTTGTTCGCCGCGCTGCGGGCGTCTTCCAGCGAGACGACGCCAGGAATCGCGCCGACGATGAACGGCGTTTCCAGTTGCACGAGCATGTCATCCTCGCTCGGACCCTTGCGCGGGTTCGGGCGTGCGCCCAGCATCACCCGCGTGGAGAACTGCGCGTTCTCGCGTTCGCGGTCGATGGCCGGGTTGGTCACGACGGCCACGGTTTCCTTGAAGTAGTCGGTTACGTTGGTGCGGGTATGGCTGATGGCTGCCAGTGGCCCGTCCCAGCCCAGTGAGCCGATTTGTTCCTTGCTCATCGCCGTGATGGACTTCACAACGTCAACGTGGTAACGCTCCCAACCCAGGGCCGCCATCGTGTTCGCGTTGATCTCTGCCACATTTTGGTGCCAGGGCAGGCCGCCATGCTCGGAGCCACTGGCCTGCGGGGTAGCCTCGGCCACAGCGACCTGTACCGGCGACGCCGAAAGCTGCGTGCCACCGCCGCCCCCGTTGCTAAACCCGCCGGGCATATCTGCCGGGGGTGGGGCACCCGGTGATGGCGCATCGGCAGGTTGCCACACCCGCGCCGACTGCAACGCGACCCCGCCACCGCGCTCGCGATATCGCTGCAACACATGCCGTTGAATATCGGCGTAGCGCATAACTTCGATAGTGCGACCGGGCCGAATCTTCAGGGCGATTTTTTCGCCGGGGGCGAGCGGTTCCGGCGAGCGCGTCATCGAGTCCAGCGGATAAACGCCGCGCTCACTGCTCGCGAAGTACTCTTTTTCCGTTTCGCCGAACCACAGCGGGCGCAGGCCCAGCGCATCGACACTGAAGACGGTCGTGTCGCCGTGGCGGGCGGCAATCGCCGCTGGCCCCTGTGCGAACGGCCCAAAGGCTTGCCGCAGTTCATCGTACATGGGGCGAAGTTCGGGCAGGTTTTGCACCAGGTCGTGTTCGAAGGGTGGGAAGACCAGTTCCATCGCTTCGATGAGGTCCAGGCCGTAGCTCATCACCAGGCTGTGCAGCGCTCGGTCGATGTCTTGCGAGTCGGAGTTCATCGGGTCTAGTTGAACGCCCAGCATCGCCGCTTCGAGGCGGAAGCGCGAAATGGTGTTGAACTCGCCGTTGTGGCCCAGCACGCCGAAGGGCTGCACGCGCTCGAAGATGGGATTGGTGTTGGTGCTGTAACGCGCGTGCCCCAATGTGACCGTCGTCGCGTAGTCGGGGTCGCGGAGTTCCGGGTAGTAGCGTCGCAGAATTTCGACCGTGCCCTGTACCTTATAGACCACGCTGTGCGAGGAGAACGACGGGAAGTGAACGCCGAGGTCTTGCTCCATGCGCACATGCAGGTCGAACAGCGTACGCTCCAATTGCTCGGTGGGGACGCTGCCGTTGAGGCCACAAATTTGCCAAAACACCGGCTCGTTTTCCTCGGCATTGCGGCCCAATACACTCCGGTTGACCTTGCCTTCGAGGTCGAGCAGCAGGTCGAGGCCCGCTTCGCTGATCTGCCGACAAATTTCGTCGATGAGGTGTGGGGCACGCGTGCGTGCCGCCGAGGGGATCATCACATGCGCTACCCAGAAGTTGCGATCCGTCGCGAGTGAGGAGCGAAGCCGCGCCTGCGTGAGGCGCTTCGTCCACAGTTGGCGCGGGATGTCCGTCATAATACCGACCCCGTCGCCCTCGCCATCGATGTAGCCGGTGCGGTGGCCCATGCGGGCTAACGCTTCGATCGTGCGCTTGAGGGTGCCATGGGTTGCTTGCCCGCCCTTGCGCACCGCGCAGATGAGCGCACATGCGTCGCGCTCTCGCCGGTCTTCGATGTGCAACGGGGGAAGGTCAGCGAAGTCGATCTGGTTGGTCTCGTCCATGGATGGCGCTCCTCCGAGTTTGTTGATTACGTTTACTTGTCGTCTT
>CAYSVE010000898.1:0-2236 GCA_964434365.1 uncultured Anaerolineaceae bacterium
AACGCCGATTCTGTTCAAGACGACGCCAGAAGGCGCACGCGACTTCCTTGTGCCAAGCCGCATCCAGCCGGGTAAGTTCTACGCATTGCCACAGAGTCCGCAGCAGTTGAAGCAATTGCTGATGGTGGGCGGCTATGAGCGCTACTTCCAGATCGCGCGCTGCTTCCGCGATGAGGACCTGCGCGGCGACCGCCAGCCGGAGTTCACGCAGCTCGACCTCGAAATGAGCTTCGTCGAGCGCGACGACATCCTCAACCTGATGGAGCGTTTAATCCTTAAGCTGGCCGCCGAACTCGTGCCCGACCGACCGCTGTTTAGCAAGCCGCTGATGCGCATGACCTGGACCGAAGCGATGGAAAAATATGGCACCGACCGGCCCGACATGCGCTACGACCTCGCTGCCGTAGACATCAGCGAGATTGCCGCCGAGAGCGAGTTCAAGGTGTTTAAGGACAACGTGGCCAAGGGCTACCCGGTGAAGTGCCTGCGCGCGGCGATTTCCACACTCGACGACGAAATGAGCAACAGCGCGGTGAAGGCCTTCGCGGGCGAGCTGGAAGACGCAGGCAAGGCCGTCGGTGGGCCGCCACTCGGCTGGTTGACGACGCCGAAGAAGGAGGGCGAAAAGGCCAAAGGCGCGATGGTCAAGTTCTTCAGCGAGGAGCAACTGGCGCAAATCTACGAAATGACCAATGCCGCCCCCGGCGACCTGCTGCTGTTCGTCAGCGCGAAGCGTCCGCTTGTCTACGATGTGATCGACATTTTGCGCCGTCGTGTCGCGGCCCAACTCGACCTCATCGGCGACAACAAGGACATGCTCGCGCTGCTCTGGGTCATCGACTTCCCGCTGTTCATCTACGACGAGGAAGAAGACCGCTGGGACCCGTCGCAGCATATGTTCACCGCGCCGATGCCGGAGGACCGCCACATGCTGGAGACGGACACGGCCAAGGTGCGCGGCACGCAATACGACCTCATTTGCAACGGCTACGAAATCGGCGGCGGCAGCATTCGTATCCACGAGCGCGAGTTGCAGGAAAAGATTTTCCCGCTCATCGGCCAGGAGATGGACCACGCCTACGAGCAATTCGGCCACATGCTGGAGGCGTTCGAGTATGGCGTGCCGCCGCATGGGGGCATGGCCTGGGGCATCGACCGGCTGGCGATGCTCTTCGCCAGGCAGCCGAACATCCGCGAGGTGATCGCCTTCCCGAAGACACAAACCGGCGCCGATGTGATGGCCCACGCGCCGTCGTACCCCGAGGACGGCCAACTGAAGGACCTGCACATCGAGTTCGGCGAGAAGGCGCTGCTTGCGATGGAGAAAGAAGCAGAGGCCGCCGCCGAAGCGGAGGCACAGGCCGAGGTCACCGAAAACAACGGTACCGGCGAGTCGTCATAGCGTGCGTAGGGGCGCAGGCGAGGTGCAACCGAGCCTCGCCCACATGGTCATAATGCGTGGAAAAGGGCGAGGCTCACCTGACGGTTCGCTATCGCCCCTACGGCATCGAATGTGCGATAGTTATTCCGGTTTGAACACGTTCTGGTGCAGCAGCCCTGCGAGGATGCCGCCGCCGAACGTGCCGATGAGATACGCAGGCACATACCCGAGGTTGCCTGCGATCAGCGCCGGGCCGAGCGTCCGCGACGGGTTGAGCGATGCGCCCGTGTATGGCCCGCCTGCAAGGATGCAGCCCGCCAACGTCAAGCCGATAGCGATACCAGCGAAATCACCCGCTTTGCCGAAGGCCGCCGCCTGATATACCGCGCTCACCAGGAAGAACGTCAGCACCAATTCGAAGACCGTTGCCCGTAGGAGCGCGCCGTCCGTCAGGCTGCCGGTAGTTTCGCCCATGTTGCTGTTGCCGCCCAGCAAAAAGGCCAGCAGCAGCGCCGCGACGACACCGCCCAAAAACTGCGCCACGATGTAGTAAATCGCGCGCTGCGTGTTCACGTGCCCGCCGATGAGCAGGCCGACCGTCACCGCTGGGTTGATGTGCGTGCCGCTGATGTGCCCGAATACGTAAATCATACTCAGCACGGTAAGGCCATGGGCAAAGGCCGGCACGACCACGCCCCCTGCATCGGGCACGACGGTGACGGCAGCAGCGCCGATGAACACCAGCGTAAACGTCCCCACGAACTCTGCGATCGTGGCTTTCATCAATTCGTTCATATAATGCTCCATCGTTTTGAGTTTGGAATTCAAGTTGAAGGATAAATTCTTTCCCGGATT
>CAYSVE010000899.1:0-2232 GCA_964434365.1 uncultured Anaerolineaceae bacterium
GTTCTGCCGTTCAGCAGTGTGCTGGCGCAGGGCACCATCGTCGACATCGCCGCTGGCGACGAGCAGTTCTCCACCCTCGTAACCGCCGTGACCGAAGCTGGCCTGGTCGAGACGCTTTCCGGTGAAGGCCCCTTCACCGTGTTCGCGCCCACCAACGACGCTTTCGCGGCCATCCCGGAAGATATGCTCAACTTCATCCTGGCCGACAGCGACCTGCTGACCGCCATCCTCACCTACCACGTGGTGCCGGGTGCCGTCCTCAGCACTGACCTGAGCAGTGGCCTCGTCGCCACCGTGCAGGGCAACAGCGTGACCGTCACCGTCGACGACATGGGCGTGTCCGTGGACCAGGCTTCCGTTGTCGCCGCTGACATCGAAGCCAGCAACGGTGTGATCCACGTGATCGACAGCGTGCTCATCACCCTGCCGAGCGACCCGCTGGCCACCACCGGCGACATCGTGACGGCTGGTAGCTCCACCGTGTTCCCGCTCAGCGACCGTATCGCTGACGTGTACCAGGAAGAGGGCTATAGCGGTTCCCTTACTATCGACAGCATCGGTTCTGGCGCTGGTTTCGAGCGCTTCTGCGAAGCTGGTGAGAGCGACATCTCCAATGCTTCCCGCCCGATTCGCGAAGGCGAAGTTGAGTCCTGCCAGGCCATCGACCGCAACCCGATCGAAATCCGCGTTGGCACGGACGCCCTGGCTGTGACCGTTGCCGCCGAGAATGCCTTCATCGAAGCCGCCACCATTGAAGAGCTGCAGAGCATCTTCGGTAGCGCCGCCACCTGGGCCGACGTGAACGCCGAATACCCCGGTGAAGACATCCAGCGCTTCATCCCGGGTACCGACAGTGGTACGTTCGACTACTTCGTGGAAGAAGTCTTCGACGAAGATGAAGGTCCGATCTTGGGTGTGGACCCGCAGACCTCCGAGGATGACAACTTCCTCGTGTCCGGTATCACCGGCTCCGAGTTCGCCATCGGCTTCTTCGGTTACGCTTACTTCAGCGAGAACCAGGACAGCCTGAAAGCCCTGAGCATCGACGGTGTGGAGCCGAGCGCCGCTAACGTGGACAACGGCACCTACCCGCTGGCTCGCCCGCTGTTCATCTACAGCACCGCTTCCATCATCAACGAGAAGCCGCAGGTTGCTGACTTCATCGCCTTCTACCTGAGCAACGTGAACGAGTACGTGACCGAGGTTGGTTACTTCCCGGCAGAGGCCGGTGCTCTGTACGGCGCCAAGGTGGCCTACATCCAGGCCCTCATGGAAGGTGCCATGTAGTTTCTCGCTTGACCTGAGCGAGTAAACTTCTGAGGTGAAGGAGGCGCGTGCCCTGGGGGTGCGCGCCTCCTTCCGTGTTAGGGTGTGGCCATGGTTAGGGGAGCGGGACTTTTTTTCGATACTGTGGCCATTCCGTGTTATAACGGGGTGGGTTTTCCACACTCCTGCAAGTGCACTAACTACATTAGAGGGACAACGAGGAAATAACTATGACTTCGGATGTGCAAAGCGCCGGGCAAAAGGTCCGTATGATCGACCGCGCTTTGGGCCGCAGTGGCGAGTTTACCGTCGCCGACCTGTACAAACGGGCGCGCGTCGGCGAGAACATTATTCGTGGCTTGCTGCTCTTCTGCGGTATCGTGTCGATCTTCACCACGATCGGCATTGTGGTTGTATTGGGCCGCGAGTCGTTGCTGTTCTTCGGCTCGGAGGCGTGGCTACCGAGCAAAACGCTGGCAGTCGTCGACCAGGCGAGTGGGGTTACGCTACGCGAGACGGTCAGCGTCAACGACTCCTTCTTCCCGACGGGTGAAATGGACGCCGAGACGCGCTCCGAATTTTTGCCGGGGCGCTTCCTGCGTGTCGATAGCGAAATTATGGGCATTTCGGAGCGCACACCAGACGGGCTAATCGTCCGCCGTGGGCAAGAGGGCACCGTGGCCGAGGCCCACGACGAGGGCACCACGGCCTTCCCGCTGGAAGAAGTGCTCGTGAAGGTGGCCGCACCGGTGACCGCAACCAGCGAGTCGGTGCAGCTACAAACGGGCCACGGGCTTGGCTTCGAGGCGGGCGACCGCATTCGCATCGGCGCGGAGGTGATGCGCGGCAGTGACGGCACATTTTGCTGTGTAGAAGGGGAGCGCGGTTTTGACGGCACCTACGCGAGCCCCGACCGCGTAGACGAAAATGTGGAGTTCCCCAAGCGCGTGACACTGGGTGAGTTCG
>CAYSVE010000900.1:0-2230 GCA_964434365.1 uncultured Anaerolineaceae bacterium
TCCCGAGGGCCGTTCGGGAGGGGGTAAGCAGCGCAAAGTGGAACAACCCCGTCGTGCGGCGGTAGCGTTTGCCGTCCGGTTTGTGCAACAGGTGCAGCAGTGGGCGTTCGCTCGTGCCGAGTGTGACGCGCGCGTCGGTCTGTTCGCGCACAGTAAGGCCGACGGCGTGGGTGTAAAACTCGGTCATGCGGTCGAGGTCGGCGACGGTGAGCGTCGCAGCGCCAAGTGAGGTGGTCATCGGTGGGGTCTCCTGTGCATCACCTGCATCCACATGTTAGATGCGTCGGTGGGGCGGGGGCCTTACTCGTCGTGAAGTTGTTGCGTCTGTTCGCGTTTCGGGTCGTAGCCAACCGCATCGAGGAGGTCAGCCAGCGCATCCTCGTACCCGCGGACGTTGCTCCGGCGCATGAGATACTCGATTGCAACGGCCATGAAAATCAACAGGCCGAGGGCAAGCGGAAGATACCGCGTTTGCGCGGGATGCACTCGTAGTATCCCGACGGTAACAGCCACACAGAAAATCGTAAAAAACAGCCGCACCGCCATGAATCCGGCTATCGCCGTCGGTCCTTTGTTGATGTCGTCGGGCACCCACACCACCGTCTCTCCTGATTGCGGATCGCGCTCTAGCGTGCCGAACACTTCGGTGACAGGAACTTCCCCGCGATATAATGTCATTCGCAACCCGTAGTCGTACGCATCGTCGGAGGCAGCCTCCGTTTCGACCTCGATGCGTACATCCGCGTAGCGCCCGGCCTTGTGGTGCAACCGCTCGACGCATGTTTCCAGCGGCAGTGCGGTGCGATAGGTTTTCCAGGGCTTACGCTTGTTTTGGGTCATCTTGAATGCTTGTTGGGCTGGCGGGTCGGTGGGCGAGGCTCACCTGCGGTTCGCCGTCGCCCCTACCGGTTATTCCGTCGTTGGGTAGGGGCGCAGGCGAGACAAACGTCGAGCCTCGCCCGGGTGTGAGCACGCCACCTGCACCGTGTAGGGGCGCAGGCGAGGCAACTTGCCCGGCCCGCGCCCACCGATGCCGCCGTGCCTAGAAGTAGCTGCTAATCACGTCCAGCACGCCGAGGATGTTTTCGGTGCTGCCAGACTGCACGCGCGTGTTGCTCGCCCGCGCGATGCTGTTCAGTGCTTGGATGTCGGCGTTTGCGCCGTACGCCACCGGGATGACGATCACCGGGTTGAGCGCGTCGCGGTTGGCCGTGATGGCCTGCGTCGCGTCGTTGAGCGACAGCGTCTCGGCGGTGTCGGCCCCGTCACTCAGCAGCACCACCGCGCGGATGCGGTTGTTGTCCTCCTCTTTGTCGAGCAATTGGACCGTATCGGCAATCGCCTCATAGAGCGCGGTGCCGCCGTCGGCGCGCAGCGCATCGATTTGCCCGCTGATGTTCTGGCGGTTGGTTTCCAGGTTATCCAGCGGCACGCGCACGGTCAGTTCTTCGTTGAAGATCGCCAGCCCCACACGATTCGTCGGCTCCATGTTTTCCAAAAAGGCTTGTGCGGCAGCCTTCGCCTCGTTGAGCTTGCCGCCGTCGGCCATGCTCCCACTCACATCGATGACAAGCATCACGTCGGCCTGCTTCTTGACGAAGGCCCAGCTTTCCTGCACCGCCGCGATGACCGCCGCATCTGGCACATCGAGCACTGTGGGCGGGCCATCGACCGTGACGCCGTTTTCGGGCACAAACGGGAAGTCGAGTTCGACATCAGGGTTGGCAGGGCGGAAGCCCTCCGCCATGATGATGCGCTGGTTATCGGGCATCAGCACGAAATCGGTGAAGACGCGCGCCCCGGCCTGCTGTTCCTCGGTCACCCACTCGGCATTGACGATGCCGAAGGGGTGCTCGTGCCAGAAGGTGCCCTCCTTGGGGTACAGCGCCACGAGTCGCTCCGGCGGTTGGAACTCCGTGAGGCCGCGATTGATGAATATGAGGTCGTTTTCTTCCAGCGCCACAAAGTCGAGATACTCCGGCCCTTGCGCGATGTACTCCTTGAACTCCGTGGTGCGGCGGCTGTAGTGCCGGATGAGGTTTTCGATGGCGCGCACGCCGTCCTGTACATCGGGGTCGTTCACCTGGTCGAGCGTCAAGCGCCGCCCGGTGAAGCCCTCCACGCGCGCGGCGGCATAAAACTCCGCGATGAGTGTACTGAGCGCGGTAGAGCTAATGAACGGGTCGGTGTGGCCGTAGTAAACCGTGCGCCGCCCGTCGTCAATGCCATA
>CAYSVE010000901.1:0-2229 GCA_964434365.1 uncultured Anaerolineaceae bacterium
GCGCGATGCCGATGGCATCACCGATGGTGCACTGCTTCTCGCCGAATCGAACCTCGCCGCCCAGCAGATGAACCTGCAAATGCAGCCGAACTCCCTTGGCCTGCTGGAGTACGTCAACGGGCAGCGACGGCTGGTGTGGGTTGGCCCCCCCAACGTGCTGGTGATGAACATCATCTGGAGCACGCCAGTGGCTGCATCGCCGAACCTGCCGCTGTTCGGTAGTGCGGCGTCTATTCCGGCGGAACTCGTCGTGGGCGGCCAAGCACAGACCTTCACGACAGCCGGTGACGGCCTCAACGTGCGCACCGGGCCCGATACCTCGACGAACATCATCGTTACGCTCGTCAGCGGCACCACCGTCGAGTTGCTGGAAGGCCCCCTGAACGCGGGTGGCCTCACATGGTGGCGCATCCGCACGCCGAGCAACGCCGAAGGCTGGGCCGTAGAGGCCGTGGGCGAATTGCAAACGCTGCGGCCCGTCGGCGGCGCGACGACGCAACCCGTCCAACCGGGCCAACCCACCCAACCCGGCGCAGACGGCGGCACCTTCGTCGTCGATTTACCGTTGACGGCAGGTGGGCAAATCGGCATCAACCAGGAACCGCGCACCGACAGCCCGGTCATCGCCCTCGTGAACGACGGCTCGGTGTTGCAGGGTGTGGGCGAGGTTCGAACGGTGAACGGCCAATTGTGGCGACAGGTGCAAACCGGTGCGACGGTCGGCTGGCTGCTCGATGAACTGCTGACGCCGCAGGGTGCCCCCGCCCCCACGCCTGTGCCCGCCCCGCAGGCCGCACTCAACCCTGGCGACGTTGCGTTCGTTGTCGGTGGGGGCACGGCTCCGCTGCTCGGCGACGCCGATGTGAACAGCGCCCGCCTCGCCGATTTGCAGCCGGGTCGGCAGGTAGCGGTTTTGGAGACGCGCGCCGGGTTCGCGCGGGTGCTCACGGGGAACAACGAGGGCTGGATGGAAACGAGCCGCATCGCCGCGAACCCGCAGCCACGGAGTTTGTTTAACGTTGGCGGTGTGGTCTTCGTGAGTGCCGCCCGCACCGCTGTCATCGCCGACATCAACGACCACAGGATGAGCGACGAAACCTACGACTTCGGCGCGACAGTACAGTTGGCGTCTGGGCCGAGGCTCAACCCGTTTGGTGGCGATATTTTGTATGAGGTGGCCCCGGTAAATAACGACGGGCCATCGGGTTGGGTTTCCACCCGCTACCTGACGGAGTCTCAGCCGCAAAACAACCCGGCGGGCGGCGGCAACGTCGGCTATGCGGTGAACGACTTCCTCTATGCGGGCAATGCGGGCATCCCGCTGTTGAACCGCCCGGCGGGGTCGCCGGCGGCGGGCCTGCAAAACGGCGAAAACGTGAACTTCGTCGGGGCACCATACTTCGTGGGAGGGAATGTGTACTGGCTCGCCGAGAACAGCACGCGCACACAACGCGGCTACATCGACCAGAACGCCCTCACCGCGTACGGCGGCGGGTTGTCGGTGCCGCCGCAAAGCCCCCTGCCAGATGGCATCAACAACGGCGAATCGGTCGTGGCGCTCAACGTCATCGGCCTGCGCGACCAGCCCACCTTCGACCTCGGCGGCGGCGTGGCAATTCAGGTGGGGGCAACCGGCTCGGCAGTTTCCGAGCCGGTTATATACGACGGCACGGTGTGGTTCCAGGTGGAGTTCGGCGGGCAGGGCACCGGCTGGGTGCCGCAATACGAAAACGGGCGTCGGCTGATTTACCCGACCTCGTAAGTTGGCCGATGGTTCGGGGGCACTGCGGTACAGATCTTGTTGGCGACTATAGCCCTCACCCTAAATCCCTCTCTCCCAACCACCGCTATGCGGCTAGCAGAAGGACTTCAAAAAGTGGTTTTCCACCCCTTTACCCTGCTTTGCTTTGGTTTTATGGGTCGGGGGGATGAGGGCCAAACAGCAGTCAAATCGATTCGCCAACAGCATCCGGTACAGGTGTCCCCACCCTAATCATCGTCGGAGAGGTCTTCGAGCACACGGCGGCGGTGTTCTTCGAACTCGGCGCGGGTGATGAGTCCCGCGTCGTGCGCCTCTTGTAGCTGCTGAAGTTTCTGTGCGACGGTTAGCCCCGGCGCAAACCCACCAGACGAGAAAATTTGCACGCGCAGGCCGTCGCTATCGCCATCGACAAAGCGCACCGGCTGCCCGATGGCGAGATTCACGCCCGACGGCGCGGCGGGGGGCGG
>CAYSVE010000902.1:0-2207 GCA_964434365.1 uncultured Anaerolineaceae bacterium
GTCGCTCTCTGGAGAATCGGGCAAGGGAACCTCATTTCTGCAGCACAAGATACCCCCGTGCGCGTGAGGCGGTCAATGGACAGACTCTTGCACTCTTTGTGAACTTGGTGAGCGGTTGCCGTGTCCCACCCTCGCCGCGTCTGCGCTGCGTCGGACTGGGTGCAGTAAAACCCTATGGCGCGATTGGGTAACATACGTTAGGCTGGTAATCTCTGGTTCTGTTTTCCATCACGGAGGTTGCCATGTATCCGCGTGAAATTCGAGTGGACAATCCGCAAGAGGCGTTGGTCGTTGAGCAGGCGTTGGCGATGTATCGCGAGATGCAAAGTGCGGCGCGCGAAGCGCCCGACGGTGAGGTGCTTGATCGCGCCGAGTCGTTGGCCGTCGCGCGCGGCCGTGAACTGACACGCAAGAGTTTGGAAACGGTGCTCAACGAAGAGGCCCAGGCGGTCGAAAAAAAGGGGCGCTGACTCGAAGTTGCCACTGCGGCGGGCGCCGCGAGCATCGCGGGCGACGAGAGCGAAACGTTCTCTCGGCGGCGGGGAACCTTCGCCTTGGTCGCGTCTACTTTGTTTGTCGCGGTTGTCGTGACGGGCGACATTTGGCCGATGCGCGATGGGGCATTAGCGGCGGTCGAAGTCGCCAGGCCGAGCGGCTGCTCTGTTTGGCGGGGGCCAGTTGGTCGTTTGATGCGGCCGCCAAGCATCTGGCCGAGTTCTGTGGGCTGAAGACTTGCGACAACACGATTCGCAAGGTCTGCCACGAAGCGGCGGGCGACATGGCCGACTGGCGACATACTCAGGTCGATGCGCACCAGCCGTTCCGTCAAGCGCCGGGCGCAATCGAGTTTGAGACCGACGGCACCAGCGTCAACACGTACGACGGCTGGCGTGAAATGCGGTTGGGGATCTTTGCCAAGCGGAAGGCAGCCGACCCGGCAACTCCCGATGAGTGGGCCGATCGCAAGTTGCCGGTTCCTGAAGCGCGAACCGCCTTCGCCGCCATCGAGAAGTCGGATCGATTCACCTCGCGTTGGCAACGTTGGGCAGGGCGTTTGGGTGTCGATCGGAATGCGTGCGTGCATGCCGTCGCCGACGGAGCGAAATGGATCTGGGAGGGATTGGAAAACCAGTTTCGTCACCTCGACGGCGTGCTGGATATCTATCATGCGCTGGAGCATGTTGCGGAGGCGGCCAAGGTGATTGATCCCGAAGGCGAAGGTTGGTTTGATAAGTCGCGATGTGCGCTGCTGCGCGAAGGTTGGTCGGGGATTGCGGCCGAGTTGGAAACCATCCGCTACGCCACGCGCAGCCGCAAACAGCGATCCGCGATCGATTCGCTGCGCGGCTACCTGGGCAACCACACGAAGCACTTGGACTACGCCGCCCAGTTGGCCGCCGGGCGGACCATTGGCAGTGGCATGGTGGAAGGCGCCTGCAAAAACGTCATCGGCCGGCGGCTCAAGCAGACCGGCGCCCGCTGGCGTATTCGCCGCGCTAACCGCATGGCCACCCTCGCCACAACACTCTACAGCGACCAATGGGACCACTACTGGCAATCCACCGCCTGAACACCCATAAACCATTACTGCACTCCTGAAGCCGCCGTAGTTGAGCGTTGTCCACGTGGCGGGGTACATTTGGAAGTTCCCTCGTTGCACCGCCCCGCTTCTGCCGCTACCGATGGCATCTTCCGCCACCCACAACAGACGTGCATCGTGCAGGTTGCTGACGATTGCGCCGTCGGTATCGATAGCCGCGCCACTGAGATGGGGCCCGCGAGCCTGTGGCCAGTCCTTGCCGCGAGCGTATTCAGTTTCCTTTTCGGCTTTCCAGTGGCCGGCGTCCCACGACGCGCTAAACTCGCCCTTGATACGCTCGTTTTCTGCACCGTAGTCGTTGTCTGCCTTTGCGTAGGTCCAAGCTTCGAACGTGCCAGCGATTTGGTCGCCTTTGCCACGGCCTTCGAGTACGACGCGATAGACGAGATTGTGGTCGCTGCGGCCGGGAGTGTTTGATTCGTCCGGGGTGAGCAACAGCACGGCGACGGCGCCGCTGAGCCTGCCGTCGTCATGCCTGAGAGGTTTGGGCGCGTTGGGATGGGCGACGCGGATCTCACCGTTATTGAATTGCTCGCGATACTTGATGAAGTGATCGTTCTTGTAGGAGTAGTAGCCGATCGCTCCCTTCTCCACATCAATCGCATTC
>CAYSVE010000903.1:0-2203 GCA_964434365.1 uncultured Anaerolineaceae bacterium
AGATATCCCGGTGGAGGGAGTGGTGGACCAGGCCAACAACCATCAGTGATTCCTACGCAACCTTCGCCTCTTAACCCGGGCTTCCGTCCTTCGCCAGGTTCAGGTGAAAGCCATGGTTCATTTGGTGGCGGCGGCAACGAAACTTATCAGGCTGGTCCAGGCTTTGGGACTGGCTCAGGGAATGGTGGTGGGGGCGGCGGTCATGTCGCTGAGTACGGTGGTCGTGGCGATCAACGCCCAACTGCTGCGCGGCGTAGAGCTAGAGGCAGCCCCGGCATAGCCAAAACACCTGCCGCCTGATTCGGACGGGCGGCAGGTTGAGTGAGATTAGCTCTCCAGGCTGTCCCGAATCTGTGTAACAAGCTCATCAATCGGAACATACATCACCGGGTTTGGCAGGTCTGGTGAGCCATAGTCACGAATCCAGGCAATGTCGCCCGCTTCGTCCACTAGGATGAAAGTGTGACCGGGTTCACCTGTACCGACGGCCCACTTCAACACGTCATAGGCTTCACTGACGGATGTGTCAGCGTCAACGAGCATTGGCACCCCTTCGATGCCGTATTCCTCGATGCTTTCCTGCTGCGATTGGATGTCGTCGAAGGCGATACTCACAAAAGCAACATCAAGCGCCTGGAATTCAGGGTCATTTTGCAAATCCACGATTTGCTCTAAGCAAGGCGGTCAGCCACCGGCCATGTGGAAGTACAATAGCATCGGCTGCCCCTGGTAGTCGGACAACGAAACGTCCCCACCAGCCGCGTTCGGCAGCGTAAAGGCGGGTGCTGTGTTGCCGACAGCAAGTTCCCCGCTACCGCAGGCGGACAGCAGGAACAACAGCGGTGCCGAAAGCACATACCAGAGCATTCGCTCAACGTTTTGCATGAAGGTTCCTCCAAAAAAGTCCAAACTCAGTTCCAGAAGATTATGTCATTGAATGGACGCTTAAGCCAATTGAGAGGCAAGCGATCGATATCGTTAATGCCCGCTATGCCCGGAATGACCGCCAGACGCATAGCCACGCAGCGTGTTGTACTGTCGCACCTGATGAACGGTCAGGATGTCGAGGGTTGCCAGGTGTGTGTTCAGGTGAACGAAGCGCAGGTCCGCACGGATCTGCTCGGCCCGCGCTAGCGCGTCCTCTAAGCCGTCCGCCGAAATCGTACCCTCGCGAAACGCAACTTCTAAGTCAGCCTCCGCCCCCAGCAACTGCTCTCCCAGGTCAATCGCCTGCGGTAACATGTCATCATAAAGTGCTCCCACCGCTTCGAGCTGCGCCTCGGTCAAATCCAGTTCCTCGGCGAGATCAAGCACATGGCGCGGCCCCGGGTAGCCATTGAGTTCTGCCGGAAGGGCGAAGCCCATGCCGGCACCCGTTCGGAAGCCGTGGATGTCCTCCGACGATAGGCCTCGAATTTCGGTGTCCAGCAGGTCAACATACGTAGACGGTGTGGGCGTGTTATCTTGAGCGGTCGTGTGCGTTGGCATCAGCACATTGATAAGTACCACCGCACCCAATACCACCAACACAACTACAATGCCTGTGATCTTTGTCTTCATGTGTTCTCCTAAAATCAACTAACGGTGAGAGAGTTCGACCAGTCGTTTGATGGAACGCAGTGCCTCATCCGGGTCCTCGTCCATCAACTGGCGTGCCTCATGGTCCAGGTAGCCACTCACCATATGCTGCATCAGGCTCGAAACCGCCTTCTCAATGGCAAGTGCCTGGGTAACGCGATACTCACAATCCCGCTCCTCCTCAATGGCGGTCTTCAGGCCATTTAACTGTCCTTGAATCCGATGGATTCGCTGAATGGTTTTCTTCTGACGCGCTGCTTTTGCATCTGGCATGGGATCATGGCTCCTGTTCAACGGACTGATATATACCATAGGGGGGTATAGTATATCCAGAAAAACACGCCATTTGGCGGGGGTCACTGGATGTCACCGCGTTACAATCATTACGGTCTAAAACTTTCAATTATTCGAGACATCGACATTGAGACACATGCTTCTCATCGTGCTCATCAGCGTGTTAACCGCCTGTGGGCCGCAACCTGAACCGACCGCAACCATCGATTTCAGCTCGTTATTTGACGACGAACCCTATGTGACGTCCACACCGTCACATCCGGGAGAGATCAACTACTATACCTACTGTGCCCACTGCCACGGCTATGAGGGAGAAGGGCAACTGGCGGCC
>CAYSVE010000904.1:0-2197 GCA_964434365.1 uncultured Anaerolineaceae bacterium
GGCGTGGCTGTTGTCGTCGGCATCGGTGACGTAAAGTTGCCGCGCCCCCTGGTCGTACAATACGTAGGCGACACGCGTGCTATCTGCCGACCAGCCCACGAAACGCACACTCGCAGCGCTCGTCAACAGCCGAGCGTTGCCGCCGTCCGCATCCATGAGTTGCAAACCCGCATAGGGCGTATACGCGATCCGCGATCCATCGGGCGACCACACCGGGTTAGCATAGGCATAGCCATCGACGGCGTATTGCGCCACGGGGAGGATAACCCCAGTACGCACATCCAACTGAAAGGTGCGATGCACATGCCGCGCAAGTGTCCGCTCGAAGGTGAGCACCGTACCGGGGAGTTGCACCAGGGCGGTCGCAGTAGTAAGCAGCGCCATCGCCGCCACAAGCGGGGCCACCAGCCGTACTACGAAGATGAGCGCCATCGGACCCCCACCTTATCGTTGCCCGTATGTGTGAGTTGGCGCAGGCGATTCGCCCGCATGAGGTAAATTTCCTCCACGCCGCTGCGGTCGCTGATGAACAGCACATCGTCACCGGCCCACTGGGGCTGGCCACCGATCCCCAGGTAACGCAGATCACTGCCATCTTCGCGGCTGTTGTACACACCACCGCTCATCTGGAAGGCGAGCCGGGTCCCACTCGGCGACCACACCGGCGCAAAGTACACCTCGCGCTCGGCACCGCAGGCAACCGCCGTCCCCTCGAAACCTGCCTGGCCGATGTACAGGCAGTACCGTTTGTTGTCCTGCGTGCTGCGCCGCGAGTACGCAAAATGCTCGCCCCCGGCGGCAAACCGCGAGAGGTTTGCCCACGGGGGTAACTCCGCCTGCGAGATCGTGCGCAGTTCGTCGCCGATAGGCTCGGCAACAATGAGCCTGCCACTCCGTGTGGAGTAGGTGACCTCGCCCGCACGCCACACCAACCCGGTGATGTCCTCTTCGGTGGCGTAGGTGTGCACATCGCCGCCAGGGGTGATGGCGTAAAGGCGTTGTTGCCCCGTGGCATTGTCGTAGCCGGTGATGGCGAGCAAATCGCCCTCGACCGACCAATTCAGCGATGCGACGCTCATCCGGGTGTTGTAAGCCGTATGCCGATGTTGCCGCGTGCCGTATTCGACGATGTGCAAAATGTGGTTGCGGCCATCGTAGGGCCAGCTTGGGTGCGTATACGCGACCGTTTCGCCGCTGGGTTCCCACTGCGCGTCGACACTCACCACGAGGTCGTCCGCCATTTCGTACAGCACGCCCAGCCGCACGTCGAGCAGGTACATCGCCCAGAACCCCTCTTCGAATTGCTGGAACGACAGGCTTTCGGAAGACGGGGCGAACAGCCGTGCGCCCACGATCGCCCCGGTAAGCAGGGTGATGATGGGCATACTTGCGCGGATGAGGAAACGACTCACGAGGGGCTTGTGTCTTGTTGCGTCCTTTGGCTAAGTGTATATTCTCCGCACGCAGATTGCCAAACCCCTGAGGCCCATATGCAGCAATTGCGCAACCGCCTATCCGACTTCGCCATCGTGATTATGCTCTTCATCATGCCATTGGCGTTGTTCTGGGGGCAAACCGTGGGCGGCGAAACTCTGCTCCCGGCAGAAAACCTGTATCAGTTTGCGCCGTTGAACGTCGAACGGCCCGATGCCCCCAAGCCCCACAACCCGCTTGTGAGCGACAGCGTGCTGCAAAACATGCAGTGGAAGTCGTTCATCCGTGCGAGCATTGCCCAACGCGAAGTGCCCCTGTGGAACCCACATCAGTTCGCGGGGATACCGTTTATGGCGGCGGGGCAGCAGAGCACGTTATACCCACTCAGCATCCTCTACTATACGCTGCCGCTAGAAAGTGCCTACGGCTGGTTCGTGGTGATTAACCTGTGGCTGGCCGGGTTGATGACGGTGGCGTTTATCCACTATGGGCTGGGCGTAACGCGCCCCGGCGCAGTGGTCGGGGCGCTGGTATACCAACTCTGTGGATTCTTCGTGGCGGGGGCGGTCTTCCCGATGATGTTGGCGGGTGGGGTGTGGTTGCCGCTGCTGCTACTTGCCACCGAAATGATTATTCAACGGCGGGCGGCAATTCCGTGGCTGGTAACCGGGGCGGTCGCGCTTGCACTTAACATCCTCGCCGGGCACGTGGAGATTACGTACTACACCATTCTCATCACGGCGTACTATGGGGTGTTCCGCCT
>CAYSVE010000905.1:0-2194 GCA_964434365.1 uncultured Anaerolineaceae bacterium
CGCAGAGCCTTCGCCGCCCTCGACAGCCGGGAAGTTAAACCCCCCCCACACCCATTCGGGGTCCGTCATGTTCGAGAGTGCGATGGGCAGCCACGACCCCACCAGCGACATACCCGCCGTGCCGAATGCCAGCGTGTTCTGGCCTTGTGGCCACACATACCCGATCGTCTCCGGCGGAATAAACTCCTGGTCCCACAGCGTACGCAGCATCTCGGAGCTTTCCAGGTAAGCCGGGTCGCGCCACATCTCACCTGTGGGGTCCTGGACGGTTTCCAACAAGAAGCCCGGCCCCTTCAGGCGCGCGACCATATTTGCAAGGTAGAACGTGGAGTAGAAGGGTTCGTTGCCCTCGGCAGCGATGGGCGCGTAACCCGCTTCTTGCAGCGCTGCGTTCACCGCGAGGAACTCATCCCAGGTGGTCGGTGCTTCCACGCCCACTTCTTCGAAAACGCGCTTGTCGTACCAGAACTGGACGGTGTTGTAGATGTACGGGAACAGGTAGGTGTTGCCATCCAGCTCGAACAACTCCAACGTACCCGGCAAGAAAACCTCACGCAGTGGCACATCAGCATCCAGCGCAGGCTGGTCCAAATAGTCGTTCAGCGGCACGCCGAAACCCTCTTGCATTAGGCCACCGGCGATCTGATCAGCATCCTGGTCGACAAAGTCTATGGTGGTGCCGCCAGACAGGGCCGTTCGCACCAACGTCTGGTTCTGGCGACCATTCCAAACGGCGCTGATGCTAATGTTCGGGTTCTGCTCCTCGAACGCTGCGATCCAATCCTGAATGACCAGGGCTTGCCCCTCGGTCTCGTTCCACATCGACCAGTACACGAGTTCGATCTGATCTTGTGCGAGCAACGTGCCGCCCAGCGATGTCACCACCATGAGCGCAAGCACCACGATTACAAAACGCCACTTCTTCATGCTTCTCTCCTCACAACGTGCAAACTATATTTCTGGCGATCCCAGCCTCAGCGAGTGCGGGTGGGTCGCCCTCCTTACCAATAATTAATCATCCCCCGATGGGCCTAGTCCGTCAGGTCACCGAGGGTAATCACCGCGACAAGGTTCTCTGGTTGGTCGGGGTTGAGTCCGCGCGACATCGCCCGGTGATAGGCCATCAACTGCAACACGGGCAAATACACGACCGGTCGTAATGCCGCCGGGAGGTCGAAATTCAGGTGGACAAATTGGCTCCAGCTTGCGTAGTCGTCATGGTCTGCCGCAGCCAGGGTGAGCACCCGCGCACCGCGCTCGTGCATCTGCCGCAGTACCGCCGCCTCGTGTTTGGCTGCCTCGTCGGAGACCAGACCGACCACCAGCGTTTTATCGTTGACCATCGACATCGGCCCATGCCGGAACTCCAACATGTGGTAGGCCTCGCTGTACGACAACGACATCTCTTTCATTTTGAGCATGGCCTCGGCAGCGACGCCGTACAACGCACCCGTACCGAGGAAGAAGTACCGCTCGATGGAGGCATCTTCGCCGAGCTGTTTAGCGAGGTCGCCGTGGGTATCCAGCAGGGTTTGGGCCGCACTGGGGAGGTTATCCAGCTTGTCGAGGTCTGCGTCTGCCAGCATCGCCGCCATGGCCGCAATGCCTACGGTCATGCTCGCGAAGGAGCGCGTCTGCGCGAGGCTTTGCTCCTGCGCAGTTGGGTTCGCGACGACCAGGTCGGATGCCTTCGCAAGCGTACTCTCCGGGTAGCAGGTAACTGTCATCGCCGGGTTGCCAACTCGCTCCTTAAACACGCGCGTCGCCTCGACTGTCTCGGTAGTCTCGCCAGAACGAGAGACGGTCACAAGCAGCGGATTCGCCTTCGCGCCGAATACGAGGTCTGGGAACAGCGCAATTTCCGACCCCGGGTAGGCCGTCGCGGGTTTGTGGGCAACCTGCTGAAACAACGCTGCCGCGATCTTCGCGAGATAAAATGTGGAACCACAACCGGTGAAGATGACGCCATCGTGGGGATTGCTCGCCCAGAACTGCCGAATGGCCTCGGCCTCCTGCCGAAAAACCGTGACTGCATCCTGCCACACCGTAGGCTGGCTCATAATTTCGGAAAGGGTATGGGCACCGCGTTCGGTCATCGCGTGTTTACCTTTTGCAGCGTAGGTGAAAGTGATTAATTAAATGAAAAACGTCGACCTACAACCTCGATTTCGACTTCTCTTAACCAAAGAGTATC
>CAYSVE010000906.1:0-2190 GCA_964434365.1 uncultured Anaerolineaceae bacterium
CGGCGGTGGCAGCGAGTACACAGGCGATGCGGGTGCGCTTGCGCCCACGTTCGCTGTAGCGCCACATCGATTTGCTGTTCGTCGTCATCTGGAAACCTGCCGAGGTTGGCTCGATGCTGTAGCGGCGGCCATCGGCGAACCGATTGCGCAAGTGTAAGCGCTCGGTGCTGGGTTTCGCCGCCGTCGCAACGATCGCCAGCACCTCATCGCGCGCGCCCTGTGCTAACAGCGTCTCCGGTTTCCCGATGTACCAGGGCCGTAGCCAACCGAACAGATCCACTAGACCACTTTCTCCGCAACGACGACGAACCGGCGCTCGTAGATGTTGCTGAAGAAGTTGTAGTCGGAGCAGGTGATAAGCGTCAGTTGATTGGTGTTGGTGGGGTACAGCACCGTGAGGTCGCTTGGCTCGACGTACTTGGTTTCGATCACGGTGTACATGTGCTCTTGTCCATCATCAGTGATGACGATCGTCTCACCGACGGTCACATCGGGCAAATCGGCGAAAACGCCCTTGCGCCCATCGGACATTTCCACGTGACCACTAACCACCACATTGCCCACTTGGTCCACCCACGATGTGCCTTGCAGATGGCCGGCATTCACCCCAAGCTGGCTGATGTCCCAGCTATCGCCGCTGAGGAAGGTTTCGATAACCGGCGCAAACACCCCCGCCGACGGAATGAAGATCGTCGTTTCTTCCGAGGGACCGGGCTGATTGAAAACCCGCGGGGGGGATGCCTGTGTGGGCGCAGCGGCTAAGGCTGTGGGTACGGTAACCGGTGTCTCCGTCGGCGGCGACAATGCCACCGAAGGGGTTGTGACATCGGTAAATTCGGTTTCGGGTCGCAAGTTGTCGTAGAGGAAGAACCCTACACCGCCCAAAACGCCAAGCACGACCAGAAAAATAATCGTTCGCGGGGACGTCTGTCGAGAGCGATACATCGTGTTCGTCTCCTAGAAACAAACTAAAGCTTACTCTACTCGGTTGCGGGTGCAGCGAGAGCCTTCGCTGCCTTCATGGTGTTGCTCAGCAGCATGGTGATGGTCATCGGCCCTACGCCGCCGGGCACCTTGGTAATCGCCCCGGCGACTTCACTGGCGCTGGGGTAGTGCACATCACCCAGGTAACGATACCCCTTTTCGGCCTCAGGGTCTTCGACCTTGTTCGACCCCACATCGATGACTGCTGCGCCGGGCTTCAGCCAATCGCCACGGACGTACTCTGCCGAGCCAATGCCCGCGATAACGACATCCGCCGCTTTGATGATGCGCTCGGCATCCTTGGTGCGGCTATGAACAATCGTCACAGTGGCGTTGGCCTTCACGAGCATCAGCGCAACGGGCATCCCCACGATGTTGCTACGCCCGATTACGACCGCGTTGGCCCCCTCCAGCGGAATCCCGGCATCCTCCAGCAACACCATGCAGCCGGTGGGCGTCGCGGGTGTGAAGTACGGTTCGCGGCCCTTCATCGCCAGCAGACCCATGTTTAGCGGGTGGAAGCCGTCGACATCTTTTTCCAGGCTCACCAGGCTAAGCACCTTCTTCTCGTCGATGTGTTTGGGCATGGGCAACTGCACCAAAATGCCGTGTACCTTCGGGTCAGCGTTCAGTTCGGCGACGGTTTCTTCCACCTTATCCTGGCTGGAGTCGCCGGGTAAAACATGAGCGATGGAGGTCATCCCGACCTTTTCGCAGGCCCGGCGCTTCATGCGCACATACATGTGCGAGGCCGGGTCATCGCCCACGAGGACCACCCCCAAACCGGGCGGATAACCGTGTTCTTCGGTAAACTGGGTAGCCTGTGTCGCAATATCGGCCCGCATACGGTCGGCGACGGCTTTCCCGTCGATAATGGTCGCGCTCATAATGTCCCCCAACTTGGCAAAGTGCGTCCATTGTACACTGTGTAGACGTTTGTTTGAAAGCACATCCTGGAGCCTCGTGCATGACGATTGCAGCTTCTACCCCTACCTCACCGCCACGCCTGGCGCGCCTCGCTGTGAGTGTGATGTTTTTCGTGTTTGGCATCAATGTCGTCACGTTTAGCCTGTACATCCCTACGCTCAAGCTCCGCCTAGAGCTCAGCGATGCCGCGCTGGGGAGTGTGGGCTTTGTGGGGTCGCTGGGGTCTATCACGGCGACGTTGCTCAGCGCATGGTTCATGGGGCGGTTCGGTAGCCGCAC
>CAYSVE010000907.1:0-2186 GCA_964434365.1 uncultured Anaerolineaceae bacterium
TCTCGTCGAGCTCTCCCCGGCGGATCGGCGCGACCTCCGTCAGGTCGAAGCCCTAAATCTGCGGGGTGGCGACGCAGCAGTAACCCATGGAGCGGAACCGTCGTTACAGCGAGCAACACACCCAGAAGGAACACTGCATCGCGCCATCCAAACAGGTTCAGGAGTGCATCGGACAGCGGTAAAAAGATCGTACTTGCCAGCCCCGCTACCAACGTGATGATCGCCAGTGCAGCGCTTCGTCGTTCGTCGAACCATGCCGCAATCACAGCGAATGCCGGTTCGTAGAACACCGCCGCCGCACAGACCCCCATCCCCATCCAAATGAGATAGTAGGCTGTGAGGCCCGTGACCTGTGACCACGCGATCATCAACACGCTTGCCCCCGCCGACCCCACAGTCATCAGCACGCGCGACCCGTGCCTATCCACCCAAGCCCCGACCGGGTACGCCATCAGCGCACTCACCAGCAACATCAACGAGAAGCCCCCCGTCAGTTGTCCGCGCGTCCAGCCGAGTTCGGCTTCCATCGGTGTGAGGAACACCGAAAAGGCGTAGTACATCACGCCATATGAGATCGTCTCGGTGATTGCCAGCGTGTACGCGATAGTCCAGCCGTAATAGCGCGGACCTTTGCCAATCGATTTTCGTTTCACGTGCCTTGGCCTTTGGGGGAGCGTGGAGCCGCACAAACGCACGACCCCACGGAAAAAATTAGATTACGAGCAGCAACCATCATCCGACGCTTCGGGCGGTGTCAGGTTGATGAGGCCACCACTCACAGGGATGGCATCCAGGCTGATATCGAGGCTCGCGGGCACCGATGGCCCACAGCAGGCAGCACCCTCTGTCACATCATCGACGAAATCTGTGCTGCACACGCCCGTCTCTGGCAGGTTGAGTTGCACGTCACGGGCAGCTTCCCAATCGCCGACCAATGCCGCCACAACCGAGCGCACCTGCTCGTAACCGGTAGCCAGTAGGAACGTCGGCGCGCGCCCGTAGCTCTTCATACCAACGATGTAGAAGTCTTTCTCCGGGTGACGAAGTTCGGCCTCGCCGTGCGGGCGCACCGTCCCACAGGAGTGAATATTGGGATCAATCATCGGCGCGAGGGTGCGTGCACTCTCCAGCGACGGATCGATTTCCAGGCGCAATTCGCGAAGCATGCTCAGGTCGGGCCGGGCACCGGTCGCCGTGATAATTTCGTCGACGACAATCGCGTGAAGGCCGTCGGGCGTTTCACCGACGACACGCACCCCAGTGTCGGCAGCCTGCACTTCACGAACCCGGAACGGCGACACGACGGTGATGTCCCCTGCATCGACCATGGCCTTCACGCGATTCCCAAGGGCACCGCGCGCCGGCAGGGCATCATCTTCGCCGCCACCGTACACCCGCCCCAGGTTGGAACCGCGCATTGCCCAATAAATTTGGGTCTCGGGGTGCGTTTGCTTGAGTTGGCCGAGTTCCAACAGGGCATTGATAGCCGAGTGACCACTGCCAACGACCATCGCGCGGCGGTTGGCGTAGCGTGCTATCGCTTCGCCTAACACATCGGGGATACCGTAGGCAATGTGTTCCTCGTGCCGCTTCTCACCGATGGCAGGCAGCCCCCCCGCACCCAATGGATTCGGCTTGTGCCATGTTCCCGAGGCATCGATCACGGCACGCACTTGCACCAATTCCTCAGTGCCGTCATTGCAGACGATATGCAGCACAAATGGTGCATCCTCACGACCGGTGTCCTTCATTTTGTCGATGTACTGGCGG
This sequence comes from uncultured Anaerolineaceae bacterium, assembly GCA_964434365.1. Classification (GTDB taxonomy): domain Bacteria; phylum Chloroflexota; class Anaerolineae; order Aggregatilineales; family Phototrophicaceae; genus CAYSVE01. The sequence continues at coordinate 1,771 of CAYSVE010000907.1, forward strand.
CTAATCGCCTGTACACGGGCACCCGTGCGGATGTGTTCGGCGACGCCGGGCAGGGTCGCAAACGGGAGCATGTACTGCTCCAACAAGTCGTGGCCAGTCGGCAGGTCATCGAGGGGTGGCATCTGCCAGCCGTGCTGTTTTAGCAGGCACACCGTTGCGTCATCAACCGTGAACTCCCAGGGGGAAAACATCCGCACGTGCGCCCAATCGCGGATGTTCGCGCCGACTTCCGGCGCCGCTTCGAAAACGAGCGGCGTCTCACCGCGTTCCAGCAGATGGGCCACCGCCGCTAATCCTACCGGGCCAGCGCCAATGACAGCTACGGGTTTACTTTTCAGGGACATACATCAAACTCCTTGTGGTTAATATCGTGAAATCAGATCAAACAGAATATCCGCGCCAAATTGAATTGCAGA
>CAYSVE010000908.1:0-2179 GCA_964434365.1 uncultured Anaerolineaceae bacterium
ACCCGCGCGGGTGAAACGGTTGAGCGATTGCGTGTGGGGCGGTTCTGCAAATAGCGCCGACAATTGCCGCGCGTGGGTATCTTTGCTAGCATGACACCTAGAAGGACGAATTGCGGGGGCCGCAGTGACCGACGAGTACGAATACGACGCCGAGGATACTCAGGCAGCTCGAGACACCGAGAAGGGCAAACCGCTCGAGAGCATCGGTGGGTTCGAGGACTGGGACGAGGACGCCTACCGGCAGGAGCCGCTGCATAACTTCCCAGCGCCGCCAGCAGAAGACCGCTACCCGGCGGTCAGCTACCCGAAGCCGTTGCCGCCAGGGGTTCGTAACCCGCTGCTGGAGGAAAAACTGCGCGAGCGCCAACAACCGCAAACGCAACCCAAGCCGAAGCGGCAGTTCAACGCGCGCGGGTGCCTCGCCAACCTCGTGACGACCGCCCTACTGTTGTCTACGGTGGGTATAGGGGTGTACACCTGGTACGTGTTCAATAATCCATTTACCGCGCTTAACCCGCTTGCCCCGCCGACGCCGTTGCCGATCATCATCACCGAGACCCCACTGCCCCCCACCGCGACGATTAGACCGACGGCCACGGAAACGCCGGTCGTGGTGGCAATAGCGTCATCGTCGACGCCGACGCAGGCCGGGGTGAACATCGGCTTCCCCGAGCCAACTGCCGACGAAACAAGTAGCGACCTCCCAACATCGGTCGCCGATGCCCTGGCCGGGGCCATCGAAATTCCGCTGCAAAGCACCGACGCCCCGCCCGGCGACAGCACCGCAGACCGGACGATCGCCTTCCCATTCGAAGTGGCCGAGCCGGGCGTCATCTACACCCCGAACGGCAACGGGCGCGGCTGCGAGTGGCTGAGCATCGCCGGTATCGTCACCGGGTTGGATGGCGCGCCGATCAATGGCTTGGGTGTGCGCATTACGGATGTCGAGATTGACGGGGCTTCTACCGTCTTCTGTGGTAGCAACCTGACCTTCGGCGATGGCGGCTACGAACTGTTCCTAGACCCCGCTCCTAAGCAAGCCCTTTACACGGTACAACTCGTCGGCGGCGATGATGTGATGCTCTCCGAGGCGGTTCAGGTGGTGACGAGCGACCAGTGTAACCAGAATGTCGCCGTGGTGAACTTCGTGCAGGTGGCGGCGAACTAATCATGCGCCTGTTTATCTGCTCGTCGCTTAAGGATGCTGACAAGCTACCCCCACTGATGCGCACGCTGGCCGGGTATCGATTGGTGCTCGATACCGAGCGGATGCTGCCCAACCGCGACTACAAACCGGCGCTGCAAGCGTCGATACAGGACTGTGATGCGTTCATCATGGCGCTGACGCCCGCTGCGCTGGAATCGAAGCGGTGCCAGTGGGAGTTCGCGCAGGCGATGGCGAACGAGCGCCGAATCGTGCTGGTGGTGCTCGAAGCGGTCGACGAAGTGCCGGATGCCATGAGCGGCCTATACTTCGCGGACTTCACCACGGAGGAGGGCCAGGCCGAACTGCTCGATGCGCTCTACGTCGTCGGTGCGCCGCCGCCGAGCATTTTGCGCCGCCTCATGCGCAACCGATTGGTGCTCAGTGGTGTGGTGGGGATGGGCATCGCGCTGGCGTTGGTGCTCGCCGGGCCGTTTAGCCCGATGCGCGGCCTCGTCAATGAGACGGTGCGCGACATCCTGGCAATTGCCGACCGCACCTACAACCCCTTCGAGGACGACCCGGCCCCGGCGTTTGCCGTCGCGCCGCCGCCCGAACCCACCCCCATCTCCGACCCGATGTTGCCGCTTGCACGCGGGCAGATTCTCGCCAGCGAGGGCGATTATCGCGGGGCCATCGAAGCCTTCGACGAAGCGCTCGCAATCGAGCCGAACGCGGTCGGTGTGTATGTCGCACGTGGGAACGCTCATCGCGCGCTCGGTGAAACGGACGGCGCATGGGGCGACTACACCCAGGCCATCGCGCTCGCGCCGACGTTGGCCCTACCCTATTACAGCCGAGGTGCCCTCTACGTGGCGCTGGGCAACGCCGAGGCCGCCCACGCAGCGGGCGTATCCTCGCTCACCCTCCTGGCCGGCGACCGCGTGGACCTCAGCTCCGGCTCCCTGGCCGCCCACACGATCTCGGTAGCGGGCAGCACGGCCGTCACCATCGGCTGCTCCGTGCAGGGTCAGG
>CAYSVE010000909.1:0-2175 GCA_964434365.1 uncultured Anaerolineaceae bacterium
GGTCGAAGTGCTCTGGCCAAACCACCATGCTCGTCATGTGGCCCGTCAACGTCGCGCGGAAGCGCGCCACCCCCGTATACACATCGTAGAGTGCGTCGGCGTAGTTGCTGGCCGTTTGCGCCGTAGTCGTTAACGCCTCGGTGTGTGTCACATCTTCCAGCTTGAGGAACTCCACACGGCTGTCATCGGCGTGCAGTTTTTCCATCATAAACGCTGCGAGGTCGGCGTCGTCCGCCGCATCCGCGAAGAACTCGGCGTGCTCGTCCGTTTTGAGGGCGGCCAGCAGGGCCGCGAACAGGCTCGCCTGCGTGTGGTTGGCCAGCGGCAGCCGAACCTCGTCACCGCTGCCCCGCGTGTACACAATCGCCTGCGCCTTAAAGTCGACGATGACTTTGCCGCCCTTCGGCAACGTCTGCGAGGCCAGGCCACTTGGCACGACATCGAGCGGCAGGTGCAGGTAGTTGGTGCGCGGTGCAAACACCGCATTGTGGATCGGCCCGATGAGCATCACGGCCTGGTGAAGTGACCAGATCGTCTGCTGCCAATTTTCCGAGATGTTGAAGCGTGTCATGGTTACAGGACCTCAGCTTTCAGGTGGTCGGCGACGCGCAGCACATTGGCGATGATCGTTAGCGACGGGTTCATCGCGCCAACCGACGGCATAAACGCCGCATCGGTCACATACACGTTGTCGAGTTCGTGCGGCTTGCAGTTGATGTCCAGCACACTCGTGGCCGGGTCGGTGCCGAAGCGCATCGTGCCCGCCTGATGTGCCAGGTTGAACGGGAACTTCGTGCCCAGGTAGTAGTCCACGGGCACAAGATGATCGTGGCAGCCGATGGGGCCGAGCAGGCTCTTGAGCTTCTCCACCAGGCGATCGTACGCTTCACGGTTGGTCTCGGTGTAGTGCAGTTCGATCTCGCCCGCGCTGTTGATCGTGATGCGGTTTTCGGGCACGGGCAGGTCCTCGCCTTGCAGCCAGAAGTCGAGCGAGTGGGCGGCCATTTCCTCGTACGTCATCCCACCGAGTGGTTCCGGCGCTTCGAAGGCCATCAGCGTGGCATCGACCTTGCCCAGCATCTGGATCAAGCCCATCGGGTGCGGCCAGTCGTCCGTGGGGCCGTAGAAGTCGCTCATGGCGAGTGTCTTCTGAAAGATGCTGTCGTTTGGCTTCTTGCTCAGCGCGAGGAACGTCCCGTTGTTGTGGCAGATGTAGTGCCGCCCGACCATATCGTTGCCGTTGGCGAGGCCGTTGGGGTGCTTATCGCTGGTGCTGCGCAGGAAGATCGCAGCGCTGTTCGAGGCCCCCGCCGCCACGATGACCACATCGCCCTTGTAGACTTCCGTTTCGCCCTCATGCCGCGCGTGGACCTCGGTCACGGTGCGCCCGCTCTCGTCGGTGACGAGGTTCCACACATGGCGGTTGCGCAGCAGGGTGACGTTGTCGTATTCCAGCGCAGGTTTGATGGCGATAACGTGCGCGTCGGCCTTGCTTTCCGTCAGGTCCGGGTAGCCATCGAATGCGCTGTGGAACACCGGCGACGCCGCGCTACCTTCGCCGAGCCTGATGCCCATCGGCAGCGGGAACGGGCTATAGCCGAGGCCTTCCAGGTCTTGCTTCAGTTGGGCAACGCGCGGCTCGTGCACCAATGGCGGGTAGGCATACGGCTCAGTTTCGGTTGGTTCGGTCGGGTCTGCGCCACGCGCGCCGTGCACATGGTAGAGCTTCTCGGCGGCGGCGTAGTACGGCTTAAACACGTCGTAGCCGATAGGCCACGCCGGGCTGACGCCGCCCGCGTGCTGTATCTCGCCGAAGTCGGCCTCGCGCAAACGGAACATCGCCGCGCCGTACATCTTGGTGTTGCCGCCCACCCAGTAGTGAATCTCTGGCCGGAAGGCCGCGCCGTTGAAGTACCAGTTCTCGTGCGCTTGGTAGCGCTTCTTCACGAAGACTTCCTCGGTGGACCAGTTTTCGCGCTCGCGGGGCAAAAAGTCGCCGCGTTCGAGGATGAGGATCTTCTTGCCGGTAGGCGCGAGTTGCAGCGCCATCGTGCCACCCCCTGCCCCGGTGCCGATGATAATGATGTCGTAGTGTTCTGTCATGCTGGTTTCTCTACTCTTCGATTTCGCTCGGTTCGTCTTCTAACATGCGGATGAAGTGGCCGTCTGGGTCGC
>CAYSVE010000910.1:0-2174 GCA_964434365.1 uncultured Anaerolineaceae bacterium
TCAGCGGTGTGAGCGCCCACGCACGGTCGTTCGGCAAGCGGTTGACCCCCAAGCAGAGCTGCAACGCGTTCGTCATCAGCATGCCCGCCGCCGCCGAGGCGCAACTCAAGCTCGGCGATAACCGCACCCTGCACACGAGCGACGGCGAGGTGCGGTTCGTCGATACCGATGCGGAGGCCGAAGCGGCCCTCGCAGCGCTTTAGTTGCTGTGCAAAAAGATGATGGTGTCGCCGTCTTGCACGGTGTAGTCGCGGCCCTCGGTGCGCATGGCCCCGGCGGCCTTCGCGGCGGCACGCGTTTTGTGCTCCATCATCGCCTCGTAGGGGATGACCTCCGCGCGGATGAACCCCTGCTCAAGGTCGGTGTGAATAACACCGGCGGCCTGGGGGGCCTGCCAACCGCGCTGGATAGTCCACGCGTGCACTTCCTTCTCGTTGAAGGTGAAGTAGCTCGCGAGGCCGAGCAGTTCGTAGCCCTTGCGGATGACCTTTTCCAGGCCATATTCGGCGATGCCTGCGAGTTCCATGTATTCGTGCAGTTCGTCATCGGGTAGCCCGGCCATCTCCTGCTCTAGCTTGGCGCACAACACGATGAGTTCTGCGCCCTGCTTTTTGGCGACTTCGCGCGCAGCTTCGACGTATTCGTTGCCGCTGTCGAGGCTGTCCTCATCGACGTTGGCCACGTAGATAATCGGCTTGGCGGTGAGGAAGCGCATCTCCTGGTTCAGCGTCAAGAACACCTCGCTCTTCAGGCCAGGGTAGGTCCACAGCGGCTCGCCGCCGAGGTGCTCCTGCACGCGCTTCGCCTCGTCGAGCAGCGGGCCGAGGTCTTTATCGAGCCGAATCTGCTTGGCGAGCTTTTCGATTTTGCGCTCCACCTGTTGCAGGTCCGCGAGAATGAGTTCCGTGTTGATGACCTCCATGTCATCGGCGGGGTCGGGCTTGGCGCTCACATGCACGACGTTCTCGTCGTCGAAGGCGCGCACGACGTGCAAAATCGCGTCGGTGTCGCGGATGTTGCCCAGGAACTTGTTGCCCAGGCCCTCGCCCTGGCTGGCCCCTTTCACCAACCCGGCCACATCCACAAACTCGATGGTCGCGTAAATGGGCTTCTCGGAGTTCATGAGGGTCATGAGGTTATCCACGCGGTCATCGGGCACGGCCACCACCGCTTTGTTCGGCTCGATGGTGCAAAAGGGATAGTTGGCGGCCTCGGCATTTTGTTCTTTCGTTAAGGCGTTGAACAGCGTGCTCTTGCCCACGTTGGGCAGGCCGACGATGCCGATTCTCAAGGTCATAGTGTGGGTGTACCTGTCTCTGTTGATTCCGTATTCGCCATAGTGTAACGATGTGCGGCGGAGTTTCCAGCGTGGGGTTTGCGCTGTGCTGGCTGATCACCGCTCGATAGTCTGAAAGGAGAGTTGCATTGGCAGAATCCCTGAACGGGCGCGAGTCGAGCAGACTGTTCTACCACAAGGCCGTCCATTGCTCGCTTACCAGTACCCAAACTTAGCCTATTCGGCGGCGCTAACCGGCGCGCTTAGCGAGTCTGACCACGGTCATTGGCAATATCGTTCAATTCTGCGATTCGACTGACCTCAAGGAATATACAATTTGGCGGCGCGGGCTGCGCATGCTGTATCTGGCCGCTCTCGATGAAGTGGCCGACTAAAATAGGCGATGACGATCATACAAAATGCCCTCCGTATCTGTACCGGAGGGCACTCTGTTCGTTTTTCAGGTTCCGAGGTCCATGCCTACACGAGGCTGGCTAAATATCCAGGTTGCGCACGTTCTTCGCGTGGGTTTGGATGAAGCGTCGGCGGGGCGGGACGCTTACACCCATCAGCATATCGAAGATGTTGTCCGCTGCTGCTGCGTCCTCGATGTTGACCTGTAGCAGCGTGCGATGCTCTGGGTCCATGGTGGTTTCCCACAATTGGTTGGCGTTCATCTCCCCGAGGCCCTTATAGCGCTGTGGCGTCTTCACCCGTTCCGGGTTTTTGAACCGCTTGTACGCCTTCGCAAGCAAGTCTGCTTCCGTCAGGCCCGCCTCGCCGTAGACGTGGCGTGATGTGCTCGCGATGCGTCGCGACCGGCCATGGCCCGACGGCCAGGGTCGGCTAGCGTGAAGTGGGCATGGTCGAAGCCCGGATCCTCAGCGACAACCTGGTG
>CAYSVE010000911.1:0-2164 GCA_964434365.1 uncultured Anaerolineaceae bacterium
CCGGTAGGTGCCATGATCGACGAGTCGGCGCGGTGGCTCGCTCACCATGAAGGGACGCGCGATGCCCCGCCGCTGGTCCTGGCCTGCGCGGCCGTACGGGCCGAAGCGGCGGATGGCTCGCGAGAAGGAGCACGCATCGTCGTACTCGGCGTGGGGCAGTCGATGATCGATCCGTATCTGAACGAACGCACCGCCCGATTGCGGCCGGACGGCAGAATCCGTTATGAGGACCCGCCCAAGACTAACACAGACCTCGTCGTCAACAGCGTTTACTGGCTGGCCGGTCGGAAGCAGTTCATCGCGGCCGGGCCCGCGCGGTTCCAGCCCATCCGGGCCGTCTCGCCGACGTCGATGCAGTTCGTCCGCGTTCTCTGCCTCGGCGTCCTCCCGTTGGCGGTGCTCGCGGTGGTTGGGCTATTCCTGAACATAATCGCCGGGCTGCCCCCCCTCTACGCCGACGAAGCCTACGCCCGCGCCGACTATCGCGGCATCGTGGCCGACATCGACCTCGGCCCTGATGACGCCGTGATCCTCAATGCGCCGAACCAGGAGGAGGTTTTCCGGTACTACTACACCGCACCGAACCCGGTGTATCCGCTGCCGCGCGGCCTCGGTGGCGACGATGACGCCACCCGCGCCGCGGTGCGCGAGGCGATTGCCGAACACGACGAGATTTACGCGGTCTTCTGGGGCGATGCCGAGCGCGACCCACAGCGGGTCGTCGAAACCACGCTCGACGCCGAGAGCTTCGAGGTGAGCAACCGGTGGTACGGCGATGTTCGGCTGGCGCGCTATGCCACCCCGGCGGGGGCCTTCGCGACGGAGGCGGTGACCGGTGTGCGCTTCGGCGACCATATCGCGTTGGAGCGCTACGCCCTCAGCAATAATCCCTTCATCCCCGGCGATGTGCTGCAAGTGCGGCTTACGTGGCGGGCCGATGCCCCCCTCGATGCGCGCTACAAGGTGTTCCTCCAATTGTTGGACGCCGACGGCGTGCTCGTCGCCCAACGCGACGCCGAACCGGGCGGCGGCCTCGCCATCACGACCACGTGGGAACCGGGCGAGGCGGTCATCGATAACCACGCGCTGTTAATCCCCGAAGATTTGCCATCATCTCATTACGCTCTCATCGTGGGTCTCTATAATCCCGACGATTCTGGGGCGCGGCTGCTCGCGTCGACCAACCGAGATACCTATACACTCTTGGAGGTAGAACAATGAAAATACTGGTAACAGGTGCTAGCGGCTACGTCGGCAACAATCTGGTTCCGCTGCTTTTGGCAAACGGACACCACGTGCGCGCGCAGGTGCGCGATTTGGAAAAAGCGAAGATGCGCCTCGGCCAGCCCGGCCCGAACCTCGACATCGTGCAGGGTGATGTCACCGACCGCAGCAGCATGGAAGCGCTGTGCGAGGGCATGGATTGCGTGGTGCACCTTGTCGCCATTGCCATCGAAAAGGGCGGCGCGACCTACGAGGAAGTGAACTTCCAGGGTACGATTCACGTCGTCGATGCCGCCGAGAAGGCCGGTGTGAAACGCTTCATCAACATGAGCCAGAACGGTGCCTCCAGCGACCTGCCGTATCGCTTCCTCAAGAGCAAGGGTAAGGCCCAGGAGTACGTCGCCAGCAGCAGCCTCGATTGGACCGCGCTGCGCCCGTCGGCCATTTTTGGCCCGCAGGACGAGTTCTTCAATAGTATTGCGCGCCTCGTGCAACTGACGCCGGTTGTCTTCCCGCTCATTGGCGGTGGCACCAGCGAGTTCCAGCCGGTAAGTGTGAAGGATGTGGCCGAGGCCACCGCGCGCTGTGTCGATGACGACGGCACCATCGGCAAAGAGCTTGAGCTTGGCGGCCCCGAAGTGCTCACGCTCGGCGAAATCGAAGCCCGCATCATCGAGGCGATGGGCACCAGCCGCATCATGTTCCCGGCGCCGGTGGGGTTGTTGCGCCTGCCCGTCTTCATTATGGAGAACGCCCTCCCCGGCTCACCGGTGACCTCGTCGCTGCTCGATTTGCTCGCGGTGCCGAACACCGTCAGCGACAACGCGCTCACGAACTACTTCGGCATGGAGCCGATCGCCTTCGAGGGCGAGAACACCCACTACCTGCGCGAGAACAACCCCGGCGACACCCTCAAGATTTTCTTCACCGGGGCCACGCT
>CAYSVE010000912.1:0-2156 GCA_964434365.1 uncultured Anaerolineaceae bacterium
CCGTCGGTGCGACGTGTATCACATAGAGTGTGTAGGCCGTGTAACCGGGCTCGGGCAGCGTCACCACGATGACCTGCGGTGTGTCTTCGCTTGAAAACACCGACGGCACCACGGCACCACAGCCATGTCGGGGTTCGCCCGGCGGCCCCCAACGTAAATCTTCACCCCCTGTGCAGGCCATGTACAGCACCACCTCGCGGAAGTCGTGTGGCGGGGTGGCCTCGAGGTTCGCTGCGCGAATGACGAGTGTATCGAGCGTATCCCCTTCCGGCGCGCTGACGTCGTCGCTGTGGCGCGCGCCGCTATCCCGGTCGAAGCTCACGAGGCTTGCCTCGGCATCGGGTTGGGCCGAAGGGGTCGCACTCAGGCGATAGCGAACCCAGCCCTGCACGCCGCCCTGTGGCATCGTCACGAGCAGGCTGCGCTGTTGTATCGCCGTGCTAAACGGCGCGTTCAGGGCGCCGCCACAGCCCAGGGTGGGTTGCTCTGGTGTGCCCCAGTGCAAACCCGCCGCGCCAGGGCCTTCACACGTCAACCGCAGGGTGAAGGTGCGCTCGGTCGTCGCCTCCACCGATACGGTGATGCGGTCGGTGCGGTCGCCGTCCGGGTAGCTTACCTGCTCCTCGAAGACACCCCCCAGCGCCGGTTCGAAGGCGATGAAGTACGAGTCGACATCGAATGGTGCGCTGTTTGCGGTCGGTGCGGGGTTCAACACATTCAGCACCGCGCATGCCCCCGTCGCAGTGACAGCTTCCGCAGGGAGCCACCCGGTTTGACCGTACACTTCGGCGGCGAACCACGCACCATCAGGGCTACGACCAACCGCCGCGAGGGCACCCCCCGGCGACAGATTCCCCAGCGACGCGAATGTATTGCCCGGGCTTGTTCGCACAGTCACCGGCTGCACCGTCGACAGCGCGCAGGTATTCGGCGCGATTTGCGGCCCCCCGACGCCCAAAGGCATCGCCGTCGGTTGCGCGAAGGTGCCATCCACCGCCACGAAAGCGAGGGTATCGCATGGGCCATCGGTGCGGACGGCATCCACCGCCACCCAACCGACGGTTTCGCCCGCCCGCACCCGATACCAGCCCGGCGCGCGAGCATCGGCCTGCACCGTGGCCCCATCGCGCAACAGCCCGAGCGAATCGGCCTGCGCGGAGGGCGCAGTCGTGACGGTCGCACCGGCGGCGTTGCTCGCCGCCACCCGACAAATACCCGCCTCCTGTGGCATCGCGACTGTGGTTCGCGCCGGGGAAAGGGGCTGCGCAGCGCTCTCCTCTGCGCTGACGAGCAGTTCGACTTCGCCATCGGCGACGGTTTCGTCGGTGAACACGCGCACCTCATAGACACCGCTGCCCGGCGGGACGGTCACGTGGGCGTTTTGCACGCTGCCAAGCGTCGCGATAAGTGTGCCGCGCGCATCTCGCACTTCGGCGCGGTAGGCTAGCGAGGCGGGGGTCACATCGATGCGCAAGGTGGTCGGGTCGTTGGGCAGCGCCCCGAAGCTATAGACCTCGGCGTTTTGGGCTTGCGCCGGCACACGCGTGGGGGCATCGGGGATGAGGGTCGGCTTTGGGTTGGACGGTCGGCAGCCGACCGTCGAAATTATGAGCAACAACAACACATACCGATACATGATGACCCTCTTACTCCGCTCGTGCGTGTCAATAAATTGTAAATGGAGATGCGCACGTAAACCCGTCGCTAACCGTACGCTAAAGGTACGCTAGCGGTCGCCTGGCCTACGCTCGCCCTACGCCACATCTTTCGAGGACTTTTACAACGCTCTTACGTGAATTTTGTGCATGGGCGCTACGGTGAAACCCGTCTGACCTTAATTCGAATGGGAGAGAGACCACCGTTGCGTTTGATCCGTGTATTGATGCCCATCCTCTGCGTTTTACCGTTCATCGGGGCCTGCACCAACCTCACCACCGACCCACAAGCAGCCCTGGAAGCAACACTAGACCTACAAATTCCATCGGCGGCCACCGAGGTTCAGGTCAGCGAGGCGTATTCGGCTGGCGACGATGAGGTTTGGTATGTGCGCTTTAAGGCACCAGCGAATGTGATGGAGGTGTATTTACAGGACCTCGACATCGAGCTGACGGGCACCGGCCCCGGCGATGTGTACGACGCCTCGCTCACCTACACCG
>CAYSVE010000913.1:0-2148 GCA_964434365.1 uncultured Anaerolineaceae bacterium
CCGTGACTGCACCACCAGGCCCGGTATTTGTGTTAGCCGGGCCGGGCAGCGGCAAAACGCGGGTGCTCACGCACCGCATCGCACATCTTGTACAGGCTCAGGGTGTCCCCTCGTGGAGCATCATGGCGGTGACGTTTACCAACAAGGCGGCGGGCGAGATGCTCGCGCGGGTGGAGCGCATCGTCGGCGGGCGGTTGCGCGGCACACGCATTGGCACCTTCCATGCGATATGTGCGCGGCTGCTGCGCGAACAAGCCGAGAGCCTGCCCCAACACGACCGCAACTACCTCATCTACGACACCGACGATCAGCTTAGCGTCGTCAAAATCGTGGTCGAGGAACTCGGCGTGAACCTGAAGCGGCATAACCTGAACCCCTACAAAGTGTTGAACCGCATCTCCGACGCGAAGAACGAACTCATCGCGCCGGAGAACTTTGCTAGTATGGATTACGTCGACGAGATCATCGCGCGGATGTATTTGCGTTATCAGGCCATCCTTGCCGATAGCAATGCCATGGACTTCGACGACCTCATCATGAACACTGTTACGCTGTTGCGTGATGAGCGCAGCGTCCGTGATAAGTACCAGACACAGTTCGAACATGTGCTGGTGGACGAATTCCAGGACACCAACATGGCACAATACGAACTCATCAAACTACTGACCGCGCCGCAGAATAACGTCTTCGTTGTTGGCGATGAAGACCAGGCCATTTACGGTTTCCGTGGTGCCGATTATCGCAACGTGGCACGCTTTAGGCGAGATTACCCCCACGCGCAGGTAACGTTGCTAGAGCAAAACTACCGCTCGACACAAATCGTGCTCGATGCGGCCCGCGCAGTCATCGACCGCAACGCGAATCGTACGCCCAAAGCACTGTTCACCGACCGGGGCGCGGGTGTGCAAATCAATGGCATCGAAGCCTACGACGAACTGGAGGAAGCCGAGTTCATCGTCGCAGAAATCGACAAAATGCGGGCGGCGGGCAATTACAACTTCAGCGATGTGGCGGTGATGTACCGCACCAACAACCAATCGCGCGCCCTCGAAACCGCCTTCCGCGACAACCGTGTGCCGTATCAGCTTATCGGCGGCATTCAATTCTTTGGTCGGCGCCACATCAAGGATATGCTCGCGTACCTGCGATTGTTGGATAACCCCAACGACACGGTGAGCTTCAACCGCATCGTGAACACGCCCACACGCGGCATCGGCGCGAAAACCCTCGCCGGGTTCATCGATTGGGCGAACGGCCAAAGCCTCGGCCCCGGTGAAGCTTTAGTCAAGGTCCATGAGGGCGCGGCGATAAGCGGGCTGAGTAACCGCGCGAGCAACAGCATCGCCAAATTTGCCGACCTCGTCGTCAACTGGCGGGCGATGCTCGACAACGCCGATTACACCTCGCTACTCGACGACATTATCGAGCGCACGCGCTACGAAGACTATCTCGATGGCCTCAGTAAAACCGACACTGAACTACAAGAGCGCAAAGACGACCTGACGGAACTCCGCGGTAGCCTCGCGAACCTCGAAGAGGACGATACCCTCAGCGATTTCCTCACCGATGCAGCCCTGCTTTCCAGTATCGATACCCGTGAGGACGAAGTCGACAAAGTCACATTGCTGACGCTGCACGCCTCAAAGGGGTTGGAGTACCCGGTGGTGTTCATCATCGGCCTCGAAGATGGCCTGCTGCCGCACATCCGCAGCATGGATGACCCTGAGGGCATGGCCGAGGAACGTCGGTTGCTGTACGTAGGGATGACCCGCGCCAGAGATAAACTGTATCTCACGCGCGCGTTTCGGCGGGCAACGAGCGCGGGTTACGTCAACGACCCATCGCGCTTTTTGCGCGACATTCCGCCGCACCTCATCGAAGGCCAGAGCGACCCGCTCAACTACGACCGCGAAGCGTGGCAGCAGGCGGAGCGGATCGACGAGGACCCGCGCGAGCTAAAATCGATCATCACGGACGCCTATCACCAGTCCGACAGTGCCAAGGCGTTCGCCGCCAACCTCGAAGAACACGCCCTCATGCTGGCGCGTGGCGACAAGCGCGGTTTCGTCGTCGTCCACCACAGCGGCGAGGCCCTGCCGCTGCACCGCTATCTCGGGCTGAAGCTTGGCGAGACGAAGCACCGCCTCG
>CAYSVE010000914.1:0-2141 GCA_964434365.1 uncultured Anaerolineaceae bacterium
CTGTACTTCAATGTGCGAACCAACCGCCTCGACTACTGCCAGATGCTACAGGTGGTTACCCAGGTGGCCTATCGTGCCCCGCTAAGCGAGGCGGAGTGGTTTATCGAACAAATGCAGGCGCTGCACACCGAATCGACCACGCCACAAAACCGCGAGCACTTTCGGCGCTTTAGCAGCAACACATGGGCCGCCTACATCGATGACGTGCAGCACACGTTCGCCTTTCGTAAAGCGATGCGCTGCGCGCTGTTAGGCGAGGCCGCATGATCGAGACGGGCTACCGGGCCGCTGTCATCGGCACCGAAACCCCCGCCGCCCTGCTAACCCGCGCGGGGATACAGGCGTTGGGCCGCGCTGCCTCGGTGAGCTACTGCATCGCAGAGCGCCCCACCGTGCTACCCGCCCTCGATGTGCACCGGCAGGTGTGTGGCCCGCAGGCGGCGGCCTATTTGCACCTTGTGTCGCAGTTGCCCCAACCACCACGGACCTTCCGCAGCGGTATTTTCGTCGAGCGGCGCGGCTTTTTGCTGGATTGGTGCCTGCTGGCCGTCCAGTTTGGGGTGTGCGCGCCGATGCGCGCCGTTCCGCATCTGTCGTTGTTGGCGCAATACGTACCCACCCTTCGACCGTTCATCGCTGCCGTGTTGACCGAGCGCGGCAAGGTCATATGCAGGCAGCAACGCGGCCACGATTGGCTCGATAGCACGGGAGAAATCGAACTATTGACGACGGAAGAACTGACATCCACCGAAAAAGGCCCCTGGCTATGGCGTCACTTTGGCCCGTGGACGGCGGACCTCACCGAGGCATATGTCGCGGCGGTGGTGGCCTACCTCACCGAGAATCCGGGGCGGTTGGGGCGCATCGCGAAGGGGCGCATTTTGCGTGTGAGCGTGTGGGGGCCGCTCGCGGTCGTCCACCCGGCGATGGTGGCCCTACATGGCTTCCACCCCACCGAGCCGAAGTACATCAGCTGGCATATCGCGGCGTGGGCCTACGCCTTGCAGAAGATGGTCGCAATCGTGGCGTTTCGGCAGGCGATGCGTGCGGCCTTCGAAGCGGAGCACGGCACACGATGACGAAGACGATGCTGCGCGCCGCCGTCACGGGTACCAACACCCCCGCCGAAGTGCTCCTCCGGGCCGGTAACGCGGGCCTGGTTGCCGTGCTCGAAGCCGAGCAGGGTGTGGGCGCTGCCCCTGCCTTGCACGCCGCAGCCATCGAGCGTGTGCCCGTTTGCAGCCCCACAGCCGCAGCCCATCTGAGATTGCATGCACGCCTCACCGTGCATGCTGGGGTTCGTGAGGACCCGGTCTACGATAGGGTGTCGCTCGTCAAAGACTGGTGTTTGGCTGCCAGCCGTCGCGGCGTGCATGCGGCGCATCACACCTTGCCGTTCTTGCTCGCCCTCGGCGAGCGCCGCCCGGATGCGAGGCCTTTCGTGGCGGCGGTGGTCGGTGAGCGCGGGCGTTGGTTTGCCGATGAAATCGGCGTCGACTGGCTCGATACTGCCGGGGAAATCGTCATCGTGGATACGCCCTTTCTGCGCGACAGCATCAAAGCCGGGCCGTGGCTCGAAACCTACCACGCCCCATGGACGGCGGCCCTCACCGAGGCGTATGTCGCGGCGGTGCTGAATTATGTCGCGGTGCACGCGCAACGCCTGGGCCGTTTTGCGAAAGACCGGTTGCCATTGGTCGGCGTGTGGGGGCCACTCGAGGCGGGCCAACGCGCGCTGGCGATGATGCGCCGCTTCGATACCAGCCGCAAACAGTTCAAAGACCCATCGGCGATAGATAACTACGAGAAGGCGACAGACGACATCGCGCGTGTGTTGGCCTATCGCAAAACGATGCACGCCGCCTTCGAGGAGACGCAAACCCGATGACCGCCCCCGCGACCAAAACCGCCGTCACCGGTACCGACACCCCCGCCGAGCTGCTGATACGGGCCAGCAATATGTGGGTGGGCAACCGCCTGCCCCCGGCACCGACCCTCACCGATGCACCGCCTGCGCCAACTTGGCCGACGGCGTCGGATATCAAACCAGTGTGCAGCCCACGAGCGGCGCTCTATTTGCGGATGGTGGCGTCGTCGCTGGCCTCGCACAGCCCGCAACTCGTCGAGTGGTGTGTGCTGGC
>CAYSVE010000915.1:0-2122 GCA_964434365.1 uncultured Anaerolineaceae bacterium
ATTTTGCTCTATGCTCAGCGTATCTGGCCGCGTTTTCTGGGATACTTACTTCTACCGCTCAGTCTTGTGCTGATGACCTTCGGTATTATCGCTGCGGATGCCGTGACCCTTTGGTTGAAGGTCAACATACATGGTGTCAACGAATTGACTAACTTGGATGCAGGTCGCTTAAGCGTGTGGTTGCTACCGCCGCTCTTTCTCGTGAGTACACAGTATGGCTGGCGAGGCTGGGTTGCGTTCATATGCGTGGCTGCATGCGTGCCGGGACTGCTGGCTATGGGCATGGATCTCCCTTCATTGATGATCGTACAACAATTTGAAGAAGGCTGGATTCGGTTTATCCTTTTCGGCCTCACCGGACTCCTGAGCGTATGGGTAGCTCGCGAGCAGCGCAACTACCGCCAGCAGTTAGCGGAGAAAAACTACCAGCTTGTCGCATATACCTCTACCCTAGAGCAACTTGCGGTCGCTCGTGAACGCAATCGATTGGCACGTGAGCTGCACGATACACTGGCACATACACTCAGTGCCGTCAACGTCCAGCTCTCTGCATTAGAAGTCCTTCTCCAGAAGGACCCAAAACAGGCTGCGGACCGCGTGAACAAGATTCAGGATTTAACACGTAGTGGCATACAAGAAACGCGACGCGCTCTCCACGATTTGCGCACCCAAGCTATCGATGAATTGGGCATGTGGATGGCGCTTCAACAATTGGCACGGCAGGCCGCCGAACGCGCAGGTACATCGTTGCAGGTTGAACTTCCGCAAAACCCGCCCACACACGAGATACCTCCTCATATTGAGCAGCAAGTTTATCGTATTGCTGAGGAAGCTTTTAACAATACTGTACGTCATGCCAGTGCATCACGGATTGAGCTATCGTTGAAGCTAACAAAGAATGTCTTGTGTATGACCATTAGCGACAATGGTATTGGCTTCATCCAGGATCACGTTACTTTAGGTGAAGGTATGGGTATTCGGGGCATGTACGAACGGGCGACCCTGATCAACGGGAAACTCGACATTGGCGAACATCGTGGGCAAGGAACACAGGTAAGTTTGACCGTACCACTGGATCGGATTGACACTCTACAGGAAACCTCTTCATGATCAACGTATTTATCGTAGATGACCAAGTAATTATATCTGAAGGCTTACAAGTTGTTCTTGATGCGACCGAAACATTACAAGTGGTCGGTATTGCTCATGATGGTACACAGGCTTTGGCAACTATTCCCTCAATCAAGCCAGATGTAGTGCTGATGGACTTGAAAATGCCGCACATGAACGGTGTTCATGCGACACGTATGCTCAAACGTGAGCTACCAAGCTTGCTTATTATCGTCCTGACCACCTATGATGAAGATGAATGGGTGGTGGATGCTATACGAGCAGGTGCCGACGGTTATTTGTTGAAGGACATCAGTAGTCAGGAACTGATTGCTGCTATTGAAGGTGCAGTTGCTGGACAAACACCTATTGATGACAGCGTTGCCCAGAAACTCTTTCATTTTGTGAAGACAGGCCCTCCCCCACAATCAGATGTAGCAGAAATGTTTACTGAGCGTGAATTAAATGTGCTTCGTATGCTGGCAACAGGTCTCAGTAATCAGGCTATTGGAGAACGTCTGCATATCGCCAAAGGAACGGTCCGCAATCATGTCACACAAATCTACGCGAAACTCGGTGTAACAGAACGAGCGGAAGCGACAGCACTTGCTTGGAAGTATGGTTTAGTAAATCGAATACTTTAGCGGCAACGACGATAATGTCAAACAATATAATTGAACGGCTCAACTGGCTCGAGTAACAAATCGGCTCTCAACTACCAGCAACCCGCCTGTCCGCCACGCACCCGTTTCTGCGTGCTGAGGTTGTTCGGTATGGGTAGCAGGAAACCGTCTTCCTTGAGCATCTTGCCGATGGTATTGCCCCAAAGTTGAGTGTTTAGAAGTGATTACCGCTTTGAGCGCAATATCCGGCGGCAGGTAGGGGAAGTTGTCATCGCGGTAGCCGACCACAGTCACACCTGGCGAATACTCACGCGGGTTCCGCATAATGAATCAGAGATTTTGCTGAATGCAAATCACTGCATCGAAATTATGCTGAATGAGGTCAGCTT
>CAYSVE010000916.1:0-2121 GCA_964434365.1 uncultured Anaerolineaceae bacterium
CGAAATCATCGGCACTCTTTTTTGCGCATTTCTGTGGGGGTGAGTCCCGTCTCCTGGCTGATCCTCCGCGAGAAGTGATAACTTGTTTTGAAGCCGGATGCCGCCGCGATTTGCCCCACGCTCAAACCGGTGCGCTGTAGCAGGTCCACCGCATGGCCGATACGTCGCGTCCACAGGTAGTCGATAGGGGTGGTACCCACATGCTGCTTGAACAAGCGAATAAGGTGGTTCTCACTCACAGACACATCGGCGGCGATGTCGCCCAGCCGGATGTCGTCGCTGAGGTGAGCCTGTATATAGGCCAGTGCCCGCTCGATGGTCGCGTTTTGTTGTTGGCTGAGGTGTTGGTCGGCCTGTTCGCTCTCGCCGATGTACAGCCATATCATTTGCTGCGCCAGCGCTTTAAGCAGCATCGTCGCTGTCGAGAGGTTGGACGACTGTAGGCGCAACGCACGGGTGATTAGTGTGGTCATCTCTGCCGAGAGATTGATGATTTTGGGCAAGTGTCTCAGGTGGTCAAGCAGTTCCGGTGGCGCGTCTGTGGTGTAAAAGTGCAACCAACTGTGCTCGGTTTCGCCATCTGGCGTAAATTCAAAGTATTCCTGATGGTTCGGGAGCAACAGCATCGCCGTGCCCGGCTTTGCGCTTATCAGATGTTCGTCGACCCATACGCGTATCGTTCCCCTGTGCAAAAACACCAGTTGAATATTCAACTGGGTGCGCGGGCCGAGCGTGCCGCCCGGTGGGTATGTCACTTCGCCGACGCTTGCATCATCGGGATACAGCGGGCTGCTGAGGCGATTATAGTCGATCATGGTGATTGTAGACACATGACGAACGATTCGAGTTATTGTCTTTCAGTCGATATACTCTTTAATAGTAGTATAAAAAAGATGATTGTGAGCAAATCCTATGGTTGCCACCCCTCCCAAAAAAGCAGAACGTACGGACGAGCCATATCTCGTTACGGTCGATGAATATAAAGTCTTCCGGCGCGACGGGTACATCGTCGTGCGCGGGTTGGTCTCGCCAAACGATGTGCAGGACCTCGTGCAACATACCGACAACCTGATGGCCGGCACCGAGACCATCCCCGGTGTGACGCCCCCGCCCGAGGGCATCAGCGACGAAGAACGTCGGTACCACTACGCCCGCATCCACATGCCGCATCGTGTGTCGGAAATCCACGAGCGGTTTTTGCTGTATCCGCGCATCATCGATGTGCTGGAAGCGCTCATCGGGCCAGATGTACTCGCGCTGCAAACGATGTTGTTCTTCAAGCAGCCGGGGCAGGCCGGGCAGGGCTACCATCAGGATTCGTACTACATCCCCACCCAGCCGGATACCCTCATCGGCGCGTGGATCGCGTTGGACCCGGCCACGCAGGAAAACGGCTGCCTGTGGATGACCCCCGGCTCGCATCAAGAGCCGATCTTCCCCGATTGCGACGGTGTCACCGAGCAGGGCGATTACGTGCTCAACGACATCGAGCCGATCGTCAACGCAAGCAACCCCGATACCGACAAGAACACGCTGTCGCGCATCGCGGCACAGTACGACAACGAAGTGCCGGTCGAAATGGAACCGGGCGACGTGGCGTTCTTCAACGGGCATGTGCTGCACCGCTCGCACGCCAACCGCGCCGACTACAGCCGTCGTGCGTTTGTGGGGCACTTCTGCAACGCGCGCTCGCGCGTCCCATGGAATCATCACATCCCGTACGAGGGCGAGGAAGAAGGCGGCGCAGCCAACGCAGAGCACATTCTGGCGCGCGGCGAAACACACCTCGAATACGCCCAGCCGAAGTTCGGCACGTTGTGTGCGGCCAACGCGCCCGACCTGTACGGCCCGCGTGACTTCAGTAACAAGCCCAAGTCGATGATGGGCGATGGCACCAACGGCTTCATGATCCTCGTGCCGCACGAAGGCGAGGAACACGATCACTAGCTAGTACTGAGGGCTGAGCATTGAGTGCTGAGTTTAGTTCTTAGCGGTTCAGTCATCCTGAAGCCAAAACGCTGATAGTAGACGCTCGAATTTGGCAGAAGCAGGGGCGATGGCAAGACGAAGTCGAGCCTCGCCCACCCAACGACGATGATTACCCCAAATGAAACGATTCTT
>CAYSVE010000917.1:0-2119 GCA_964434365.1 uncultured Anaerolineaceae bacterium
GGAAACCAACTGACATTGAATTAATCGGCGTAGTAGAAGACTTCGCCTGGTTTCAGGGTGTCCCGTTGGGTTTCAACCGTCTTTTTTTGACCTCATACTCAGGATCAGGGCTGCTGATCTTGTGCTGTGGGCGGCTCAACACAATGCCTTCGTCAGCCAGATGACGTCGCACGGTTTCATCGCTCACACGAATCCCCGTTTCTTCTGCTAGATAGTCCGCCAACCGTTGACAGGTCCTCATAGAGTACGGCAAGTCCAGGCTGCGCTGTCGACGACGCACAGCGGTCACCATTTGCGTCCGATAAGTATCCGTGACGACCGATGCCGCCCCGGGGCGTGGTTGATCGTGTAATCCCTTGATGCCTTCTGCTATGTATCGCTTCAACCAGCGGCGCACGCTCTGTTCATTGAGCCGCACAATTTCACCAATCTCACGGGCGACTAGATTTTTCTCAGCCGCTAGCAACACCAATTGGGCACGCTGACGTAAACGGACATCTTTCGTCGTATGATAGTACTCATCTAACGCTGCAATCTGTTCTGCAGTTTGCGGTGGCAATTGGATCGGTTTCATCGTCTCCTCCTGCCTACAGTATACATCCATTATCTTCTATGTGGTTGTACTTAGTAGAGCACCAGACAAGAATTGTCGCATTGCGGTAAATGAGGCATAGTCTATGGAAAAATGGGGCGAGAAGACTATGCCAACCAAACGATACAAAGTGACTTTGACAACTGAGGAGCGCGAGGAACTGACCCAGTTGGTGAAAAAAGGTAAATCCAACGCACGTAAACTCACTCGTGCTCGAATTCTACTGCTAGCCGACGAGAATCAGGAACACGGTGGTTGGACGGACGCACGAATTGCCGAGGCACTGGGTGTCAGCAGCCGTACGGTGGAACGGATACGGCAGACTTGTGTTGAGACCGGAATCGAAGTGGCGTTGAACCATAAGCGTCCGAAGCGCACGCGCTCAAAAGTGCTGGATGGCGAAGCCGAAGCGCGCCTAATCCAACTGGCTTGTAGCACGCCCCCTGATGGTCGTGAAAGTTGGACGATGCAAATGTTGGCCGATAAGCTGATTGAACTCGAAATTGTCGAGGCCATCTCTGACGAAACGGTTCGCACCACGTTGAAAAAAATGAACTCAAACCGTGGCTAAAGGATGAATGGTGCATTCCACCAACGCAAAACGCCGAGTTTGTCTGTGCGATGGAAGATGTGTTGGAGGTCTATCATCGCCCGCATGACCCGAAGCGTCCGCTGGTTTGTTTCGACGAGGCAAGCAAGCAGCAGGTCAAAGAAACTCGGCAACCCTTGCCAACCCAACCGGGGCAAGTGGCAAAGTATGACTACGAATACGAGCGCAATGGGACCAGCAATCTGTTTCTCTTCTTTGCACCGCTAGAATCTTGGCGACATATTGAGGTAACAGATCGACGGACTATGATTGATTGGGCACATGCCATGCGTGATTTGGTTGATGTCTATTTTCCTGAAGCCGAGACGGTTGTGGTCGTCATGGATAACTTAAACACGCATAAGTTGGCCTCATTGTACGAGGCCTTCGAGCCTGCTGAGGCACGTCGCCTTGCTGAAAAACTGGAAATTCATTACACGCCGAAGCATGGTAGTTGGCTCAACATGGCCGAGATTGAACTGAGCGTCCTTAGTCGGCAATGTCTGAACCGGCGCATTCCTGATCGCCCAACTCTACAACGCGAAATCGCAGCCTGGGAATCTCAACGTAATCAGGCCGCATCAACCGTCAATTGGCGTTTCACTACGGCTGATGCACGTATCAAACTGAAACGCCTTTATCCGTCAATGTAACTTTGGGAAACTACTAGGCACACGCGCTTCTTGCTCGGCAGCGCTTTCCTGCGGGTATGGCCCCTGACCTGCTAAAAAGTCTGCGTGCTCTTCAATATCGGACGGGCGCACACTGCTGGCCTGCGACTCTACGCGGCTTTCGTCCAGCGTGACGAGAGCCGGTGGGGCCATATTGCCGTACTGGGCGTGAACAGCAGGGTTCTCGTTGATATTGACCTTCGCCACCAGGATTTCCCCGGCATACTCTGCCGCAGAAGCTTTTATCGCGGTGTCGAGCTCATCAGC
>CAYSVE010000918.1:0-2118 GCA_964434365.1 uncultured Anaerolineaceae bacterium
GGCATTGATAGTTTAGTTGTCAATCCGCTGAGAGATGTTCAAGATACAGCCTCATCTCGTATGCAGGCGATGGCTGAATTACTAGAACGCATGGCATTAGCGGAACAGGTCGGTCTGGATGTGTTTGGCATCGGGCAACATTTCCGCAAAGACTTTCTAGATTCAGCTCAGACGCTTATTCTTGCAGCCGCTGCGGCACGCACCTCTCGTATCAAACTAACCAGTGCCGTGACCGTACTCAGCGTTGCCGATCCAGTTGTCACTTTTCAGAATTTCGCAACGCTGGACATCATCTCACAGGGGCGTGCTGAGATTGTCGCAGGACGTGGATCATTCACTGATGGGTTTCCGCTTTTCGGATACGAACTGAATGACTACGACGAAATTTTTGCTGAAAAGCTCGATTTGCTGCTGCAACTACGCGAGAAAGAGGTTATCACATGGACAGGCAGATTCCGCCCGGTACTCGATAACCAACCCATCTATCCCCGACCTATACAAGACCCGCTTCCGGTCTGGTTAGGTGTTGGGGGAACACCCGGGTCTTTCGTTCGTGCAGGGAAACTCGGATTGCGATTGATGGCGGCAGTTATTGGTGGCGAAACACGTCGTTTCCGCTCACGGATAGACCTATATCGTCAAGCCTACGCCCAATAAGGACATCCCCCAGAAGGAATGACGGTTGGCTTGCACTCGTTAGGGTATGTAGCAGAAACCACCCAACAGGCACACGATGAATACTTCCCCGGCTATGCCGAATTGTTCAACAGCGTGAGCAAGGAACGGGGATGGCGACCTGTCACCCGTGAGGGCTTTGATGCACAGGTTGGCCCAACAGGTGCGCTACTGGTTGGTAGCCCTGAAGAGGTTGCCGAGAAAGTCGTGCGGCATAGTGAGGCGCTCGGTGGCATCTCTCGCCTGACCTTCAATATGGATAATCCTTTGATGTCGCACGAAAAAATGATGCGTTCAATCGAACTCATTGGAACCCGTGTTGTGCCAATGGTCAAAGAGCGTATCTCAGAATTGCCACATCCATTAACAGAGATTGATGCAAAGGAAAACCTTGGATGAATCAACATATCATTCTGACCGGCGGACACTCAGGTCTGGGGTTGGGCGTTACAAAAAAACTGCTGATACCCGGCAATAAATTGGGGCTAATGCTCCGTAGTGAAGCGCGAAAACAAGACCTCTTATCCGAGCTAGCCAGTTTTGATGCCGACCTGATTGACAGTATCGACTTCTTCTTTGCAGATCTGAGCGATCAGGAGCAAGTTCGTACAGCTGCGGCAGAGATCAGGCAGAAGTGGGAGCGAATTGACCGACTTTTCAACAATGCTGCAATTGTTGGGAGTAGCCAGACTCTATCCCAACAAGGCAATGAAATGCACCTGGAGATTAACACGCTTGCTCCGCTGATTCTCACACAAGAACTCAAGCCACTATTGCTCAAATCCGCCGATGCAAAAGTCATTACAACGGTCACAGGTGGGATGGCTAAACGGAAATTGGATACGGATACATTCTTCAAAGACGACACACCCGGCACGATGCGTGTATACATGCAATCTAAACAAGCGATCTTGTTGCTGATGAATGATTTTGCTACCGATGAGTCATGGCATGGAGTGGACTTCTTATGTGTAGATCCAGGACCCAACAAGACCAAGATGACCCAATCCGGTGAAACACCCTGGATTATCCGAAATGTGTTCAGCCGCTTCTTTAACGAACCGGAAGTCGGTACGCAGCGCATCTACAATGCGGGATTTGACGAACGCTTTTCAGATGCAAACGGTGTCTACATTACGGGTGACAAAGTCATTCCCGTCAGATACAGCTTATCGACCACAGAAAAACAGACGCTCTTAGCCGCCATACGCGCCTGATCCAATCCTTAAACCGGACATTTTCTCAACCAGATGCATTATTGAAATTTATTGATTATTACAAAGCAATACTTAGTTATTGCAATTGGGTGGCCACTCAAAAATTGAATGCCTGTTGTCAATTTACAGAGGAGCAAGAAATGTACCAGAACGTGAAATTTGTTGTTGCAGCAATCGTGATGACTTTGACTGTCGCAATTGCTGTCTACTTACACACTGCGACTAC
>CAYSVE010000919.1:0-2115 GCA_964434365.1 uncultured Anaerolineaceae bacterium
ATCGAACGCGTTCGCGAGCAAATGGGCTTTAACCGTCCGCTGGTCGTACAATTGGGCGATTACCTGTGGGATACCGCCCGTGGCGATTTTGGCACGTCCTTCAGCCTGGACCAGCCCAACCTCGACCTGCTGTTCGAGCGGCTACCCGCCACCATCGAACTCGCCGTAACTGCCCTGTTCATCGCGATGAGTATCGGGATTCCGCTAGGCATCGTCAGCGGGATGTTCCCAAACACGATTATCGATTACGTGGCGCGTTTCGTGGGGCTAATCGGCCAGACGGTGCCGAACTTCTGGCTGGCGATGATTTTCATCATCGTGTTCAGCGTGCGCTTGCAGTGGTTCCCCACTTTCGGGCGCGATGGCGTGCGCTCGTTGGTGCTGCCTGCATTCGCGCTTAGCCTGTTGACGATGGGCCAACTGGTGCGCGTGGCCCGCGCCGCCGTCAGCGAAGTACGGCGGAGCAATTACGTACGCACCGCCCACGCGAAAGGGGTCGCCCCGATGCGCGTCACCTTCCAGCACATTGCCCCCAACGCGTTCATCCCCCTCATCAGCGTATTGGGTATTCAGTTCACCTACCTACTCGGCGGGTCCATTTACATCGAAACCATTTTTTCGTGGCCGGGGCTGGGGCGTTTGCTCAACGATGCCATCCAGAACAGTGACTTCCCACTGGTACAGGCGATCACCATTTTCATTGCGGCCTTCGCCATCAGCATCAACCTGCTGACGGACATACTCTACGGCATTACAGACCCGAGGATACGACAGCAATGAGCGAAGCGAGCATCAAACCGAAGGTGGCCGATACCACCGCCAACTTTCGCGTTACGTTGCAAGCCCGGTTGTGGCGGTTGTTCAAAGCCGATTTTGGCGCACAGGTGGGGTTGGTCCTCACCCTGCTGATCGTCTTTACCGCGTTCTTCGCCGATGTGATTGCGCCGTATGGCCCCACCGAAGGCGACTTTGCCTCTGCCCGCATTCCCCCAGCCTGGGCCGAGGAGGGGTCGATGGACCATTTACTGGGGACCGACCAACTGGGGCAGGATATTTTCTCGCGGGTGATTTACGGCTCGCGCGTGTCGCTGACGGTGAGCTTCTTCGGCGTGTTGCTCGCCATGACCATCGGTGTCGTGTTGGGCACACTGGCCGGGTTCCTCGGCGGTCCGGTCGATTCGTTTCTCACGGCGGTCATCAATTTGATTTTGTCGGTGCCGTATCTCATCCTCGTCATCGTCGTCGCGACGATTTTGGGGCGCAGCCTGCTCAACGTGATCCTCATTTTCGGCATTACCAATTCGCCGATCTTCGCGCGTCTCACCCGTGGTGAGGTGCTGCGCCTGAAAGAAGAGGTATACGTCGAAGCAGCAAGCAGCCTCGGTGCAAAGCGATACCAGATCGTGTTGTTCCACATTTTGCCGAATCTGTTTCGGGTGCTCATCACTATCGCGACGTTCGAAATGTCTGCGATGATCTTCTACGAATCGGGGTTGAGCTTCCTTGGCCTCAGCGTGCCGCCGGAGGTCCCAAGCTGGGGCAACATGCTCGCGCTCGGCAGGCAGTATCTCACCATCTTCCCGTGGATGGCGATTTACCCCGGGCTGGCGATTTCTATCACGGCTATCGGCATCAACTTGCTCGGCGACTGGCTGGGCGATGCCCTGGACCCGCAGAGCTAACCGGCAAGGCGATTTACAGCTACAATCGCAGTGGGGGTGTACTGGGCCCCAACCTCGTGCCATTTACGCCACAATACCGCTGTAAGTTTGTTACGGAATGCGATATATCGTATGGAAACACAAAGCTACGACTTCATCATCGTCGGTGGCGGCTCTGCCGGGAGTGCGCTCGCGAACCGGTTGAGCGCCGACCCCAGCGCGCGCGTGCTGGTACTCGAGGCAGGCCGCCCAGACTACATCTGGGATATTTTTATTCATATGCCCGCCGGGTTATCGTTCGGCATCGGCAACCGCTTCTACGACTGGAAGTACGAATCGGAGCCGGAGCCGCACATGAATGGCCGCCGGGTGTATCATGCGCGCGGAAAGGTACTCGGCGGGTCGAGCAGCATCAACGGGATGATCTTCCAGCGCGGGAACCCGCTTGACTATG
>CAYSVE010000920.1:0-2110 GCA_964434365.1 uncultured Anaerolineaceae bacterium
ATCGCTGTGTTGCGTGGAACACCACACCAGACCCTCATCCTCGACGATCCGCCCCGCGCGGTGCTCGCTAGTTTCGGGGTGAGTGTTCATCAGTCCGTACGCACAGTTGCGCCGGAGGCCCTCTATGCGACATTGCGCCGCGAACCACGAACGACCTTCACGCTGCTACCGTTCGATGCGCTACAGCCACAGATGCGTGTACTCAACGTAGACGGTGTTCATCCGTTGTCTTTGGATGTGTTTCCACTGGCGTTCGAGAGCGAAACGCCTAACTTCGACCCGAACCTGCTCACGCGTTTCACGCTATCCGGCGTGACGGCCCTCACACGCAACACGCGCGCTGCGCTCGATGAGTACGGCGTGGAGTGGGCTGCGAGTGGGGTGCAGGCATTCACCTCACAAACGGATATTTTCCACACGAGTAACGAGGTGTCATTCACACCGCGCTGCCCCCAGGCCGACGGTGTGCAACTTGGCGCGTTTTGCTCGAAGGACGAGCACTTCGAGCTGTTGCCGATGATTGGCACCGATATCGTGGACCTCAATGGTAACCACAACAACGACTTCGGCTACGAGAATTACATCCGTACGCTGGAAATGTATCGCGAGGCAGGCATCGCCACGGTTGGCGGGGGCGAAACGCTCGAAGCCGCACGTACACCGCTCGTTATCCAGCACAACGGCAACGACATTGCAATGGTCTCGTGCAATTTTGTAGGACCGTACTACGCCATCGCAGAAGAAAATGGCAGGCCAGGCGCGGCCTTCTGCGATTGGAACTGGCTGCGCGAGGAACTGCCGCAAATCGCTGCCGAGCACGACTTGCTCATCGTGAGTGTGCAGTACCTCGAACTTGAGGAGTATCTGCCGTCGAACCAGCAGGTACTCGATTTTCGTGGTCTTGCCGATCTTGGCGCGGATGTCGTTGTCGGCACGCAGGCGCACAAACCACAGGCATTCGAGTTCTACAACGGTGCATTCCTGCACTATGGCCTTGGTAACCTGTTCTTCGACCAGCCGTGGTGGGGCAACAGTCGCTTCTTCATGGATACGCTATACATCTACGACGGCGAATTGATGGCGGTCGATCTGTTTACCGGCATCATCGAAGACCTTGGCCGCCCGCGCGCGATGACCGAGGAGGAGCAGTTAAACTTCCTCGGCTTCATGTTTATGACGAACCAGGGTGTACGCTGATGCGCCGAATTGGTCTACTACTTTTCTCTCTCGTTTTGGCGATGTCCTCGGCGTCGGCGCAAAGCGAGACCGAAGCGTTGCTGGCGTCGATGACCATAGAGCAAAAAGCCGCGCAGTTGTTCCTGGTGGGGCTGTTCGGCCCGGTGATGACCGAAGCCGGAGCGGATTTCCTGACGACATATCAGCCGGGAGGGGTGGTTGTTTTTGCGTACAACGACGGTTCGCCCGCACAGGTAACGCAACTTATCAACGATTGGCAGCGTACAGCTATCGAAGCCGGTGCACCACCCTTACTCATTGCTGTGGACCAGGAAGGTGGTCGCATCAACACCTTAGAGCAGGAACCGTTCACGCAATATCCCACCCCGATGCTTTGGGCTGCCACCGGCAATGCGAACAATGTCGCCTACGATGCCGCGCGTGCGCTAGCCCAAGAGTTGCGCGCGGTGGGCATCCACATGAACCTGGCCCCAGTCGCCGACCTCGAAACGAACCCGAATAACACCGTGATGTTCCGGCGGATGTTCGGGAGTGAACCGGATGTGGTGGGGCCTGTGCTCGATGCTGTCGTGAGGGGCTTTCAGGACGAAGGGGCGCTGGCTACCCTCAAACATTTTCCTGGTCACGGCGACACTGCCGTCGATAGCCATGTGGACTTGCCAGTCATTGCGCATGACCGCGCCCGCCTCGATGAGGTCGAGTTGGCGTCATTTCGGGCCGGGTTCGATGCTGAAGCGGTGATGGTAGGGCACCTGCTGTACTCGCAGATAGACCCCGCGCTACCCGCGTCCTTGTCGCGCCCGGTGATCACCGGATTGCTGCGCGAGGAAATGGGCTACGGCGGCCTCGTGATGACCGATGCGCTCGATATGGATGCTATCGATGTGGGATACGGTGTGCCAACCGCAGCGGT
>CAYSVE010000921.1:0-2105 GCA_964434365.1 uncultured Anaerolineaceae bacterium
GTGTGATCGCCAAGGTGTCGCAGCCCCATGTTGCGCGGCAGTTTATGCAACCGGCCCCGCCGCAAATTGTCGCAGACCTGTATGCAGCGGGCGCGATAAGCGCGCGTCAGGCCGAACTGGCGCGCTTCGTGCCGATGGCCGATGACATTACCGTAGAAGCAAACTCCGGTGGGCACACCGACAACCGCCCGCTGGTGAATCTGTTCCCGACGATTGCTCGCCTGCGTGATGAAGTGGAGGCGAACTCATCCGCGATTGGGCATCTTCGGTTGGGCGCAGCCGGGGGCATCGGCACGCCGGAGGCGGTCGTCGCGGCGTTTGCGCTAGGTGCCGATTACGTGGTCACAGGCTCGGTGAACCAGGCGTGTGTCGAGGCGGGCACGTCCGATGCCGTGCGGGCCATGCTCGCCGAGGCGGAGATGACCGATGTCATCATGGCACCCGCAGCCGACATGTTCGAGATGGGCGTCGATCTTCAGGTGTTGAAGAAAGGCACGCTCTTCCCCATGCGGGCACGCCGCCTGTATGCGCTCTACAAAACGTATCCGTCCCTCGACGCGATACCCGCAGCCGAGCGCCAACAACTCGAAGCGCAAATCTTCGGTCAGTCCATCGAAGCCACATGGCAGCAAACGCAGACGTACTTCGAGGCGCGCGACGCCGAGCAGATTGCCCGCGCCGAAGGTGACCCTCAGCACAAAATGGCACTCATCTTCCGCTGGTATCTGGGGCAGTCATCGGCATGGGCGACCAGCGGCCTCGCCGCGCGGCAAGCCGACTACCAGATATGGTGCGGGCCAGCGATGGGGGCGTTCAACCGCTGGGTAAACGGCACGCCGCTCGAACAGCCAGAAAATCGGCGGGTGGCCGATGTCGCCCGCGCGCTGATGGAGGGGGCGGCCTACTTGCAACGCCTGCAATTCTTGCGCGTGCAGGGCCTAACGATCTCCGCATCTTAACAAGGTACAATCAGAAGACCCCACCAAACGGTGGGGTCCTGGCGAATCCGTTCAAAAAGTGCCCATGATGGATGCGCGATTGCCCGGCCTGTTAGCGCTCCACAACGCCGATCGTGAGTATAATGCACGCCCAGGTACGCTGTTCGCCGGTAGCGATCACAAGTGCCGTGTCTGGCGACCGTGCCGCCTCGTAGAATGGGAAGCGCCCCAGGGTGTTTAGCTCCACATTTGGGAGAAGCTGCCGGTATTCCTTGAAGATGGGTGGCTCTTCCCCATCATCGGGGAAAATGGCGTGTGCAGCCTCGACCGGCACGGCGGTCGTCAAGGTGCGTAGCACGTCCGAGACGCTGATGATCCCCGGTGCCAAGTTCAAGAAAACCCGCTCAGCCGCCGGGTGTGCCCCCGTGCTGAATGGATAGTTGCTATCGGCGATGAGTATTTTGGAGCCATGGCCAGCAGCCCCCAGTGCCGATAGTATTTGTGGATGAAGCAATTCGTGACGCAGCATTAGTTCTCCCCGGAAGATAATTTTTGGCTGAGTGTATGTTGCAGGGTCGCGGTAGGCGACCCCCGCTGACCATTCTATGCGATTCGTCGCCGAGAACGAAGCTGCTATCACTGATGAAGTGTGTGTTGCGGGGTTGGCATTGCATAAGCTCGATTATCCGATCGCCGGACTCGAAGCAACAAGCCCCACCGTTTGGCGGGGCTTGCGTTTGAGTATTCGCTGCGGTGCGGGGAAAGTGGCATGTCATCGAACCCTGCCCCGGCATGATAATTCTCCCAGTTACGCAGGATAGCAACCAGGCAGCGCAACCCCACGAAATGACTACTCGTAAAGGTCGATGAGCGCCTGAACTTGTCCGTCCGTATCTGCCATAATTGTTGCCGGATCATTGCTGGTGGTCAGAACCGCGGTTAATCCCTGGTTGACGATCTCGTGCATTTCGCTGTAATACGGGATGGCCGGTTCATCGCGCGCCAGTTCCAATGATGCAAGCATCAAATCATAATACTCACGCGGTTCGAGCGACTCGTCCTGAAGAACTGAACGCAGCGCAGGTGTACCGCCGTTCGCAGCATAGATCAGTGCCCCTTCAGTACTGGTGGCAAACTCCATAAACAACCAAGCATTGTCCTGACGAT
>CAYSVE010000922.1:0-2103 GCA_964434365.1 uncultured Anaerolineaceae bacterium
ATGAACCGTGTGGCATCGGCCAGATGATCGCCATGCGGTATGGCTCGTTGCCCCTGGTGCGCGAAACCGGTGGCCTTGCGGATACCGTCGCGAACTACGACGATGGCCCCGCAGACTACGGCACCGGCTTCGTTTTTAGCTGGGAAGAGGCGAACGCCATCCTGAATACCGCCCGCTGGGCGCTGGATATTTTCCATAACCGCAAAACGGCCTGGGAACGCATGCAGGAGCGTGGTATGCGGAAGGATCAAAGCTGGGACCGGAGTGCGCATGAGTATATCGAACTGTACGAGCGGATCCTCAGACGCAAACGCCTAGATGAATCTTAAAGAACGCGCGTCATAATATGCGCTGTGTAGTGTTTTCACGTCATGGATGATCCATCCAAGGAGAAAAATACTTTATGAAAGTCAAAGCAGTCATCCTTGCTGGTGGCGAGGGTACCCGCCTGCGTTCGCTCACCGCAAAGCGTGCCAAACCCGCCGTTCCCTTCGGCGGCAAGTATCGCATCATCGACTTTGTGCTGAGTAACTGCGTGAATTCGAATATCTTCGATGTGCTTGTCCTCACACAGTACCGCCCCCACAGCCTCAACGACCACATCGGCCTAGGCCGCCCGTGGGACCTCGACCGGAGCTTTACCGGCGGCGTGAAGTTGCTGCAACCTTATAAGGGCCGCCTGGATACCGACTGGTACGCCGGTACGGCAGATGCAGTGACACAGAATTTGAACTTTGTGCGTCAAACACGGCCAGAGTACGTGCTTATTTTGTCTGGCGACCACATTTATCAGATGGACTATGACGTGCTGATTCAGTATCACCGAGAAAAAGAGACCGACGTTACCGTCTGTGCTATCGAGGTACCGCTGGACGAAGCCAGCCGCTACGGCATTTTGGATACCGACGCAGACAACAACATCCGCGCGTTTGTCGAAAAACCGGCAGAGCCGCCCGGCACCCTCGCAAACATGGGCGTTTACGTCTTCAACTACGATGTGCTGGAAGAGGTACTCACCGAAGACCGCTACCTCGAAGACTCCAATCACGACTTCGGCAAGGACATCATCCCGAAGATGATCGACAGCAGCATGAGCGTCGTGGCATATCCATACGGCGGTTACTGGATCGATGTCGGCACGGTCGATGCTTTCTGGGAAGCCCACATGGATCTGCTGGGTACGCCGCCATCGATGAACCTTAACGACCGCACATGGATCATCCACACACGCAGTGAAGAGCGCCCGTCGGTGAACATTGTCAGCCACGCCACGATTTCCAACAGCATGTTGACCGATGGTGTGGTCGTTAGCGAAGGCGCAACGATCGAAAATTCGGTGTTGTCGCCAGGGGTGTTTGTCGGCCCCAACGCCGTGATTCGCGATTCGGTCATTCTCACAGACGCATATATCGAGGCCGGTGCGACAGTCGAGCGTTGCATCGTGGACAAAATTGTAGTCGTGGGGCAGAATGCGCGCGTCGGCCAAATTCGTGAGGTGGGCGACCTGGGGATTACCGTCATCGGCAAGAACACCCACGTGCCTGCGGGGTGGTCGGTGGGTACAGAGTGTGTGCTAGGCACAGACCTCACTGAAAAAGACTTCGCGGACTTCAGCGATAAAACTGTGCCAAGTGGTACCCACCTCGGCTACCAACGCAAGAAGTAACGCAAAACAATCAAAAACGGCCTCGTATTTCGGGGCCGTCTACACCCACACGAGGTAGCACTTACCTCGTGCGGAGACCAGCGTGCGCCCGAATTTGACGGGCGCAGTCTGTCTTAGGCGTCTTCCGTTACGACAACCGAGTTTTCGCCGCTGAAGGGATTCGGCACATAGCGGTCAGCTTC
The DNA here is from genome assembly GCA_964434365.1 of uncultured Anaerolineaceae bacterium. Taxonomy (GTDB): domain Bacteria; phylum Chloroflexota; class Anaerolineae; order Aggregatilineales; family Phototrophicaceae; genus CAYSVE01. Next base: position 1,849 of record CAYSVE010000922.1, read on the forward strand.
CCAGTCATTGTGCCACTCGCCATCGACGAGATAGCGGAACTGATATTCCTGGCCTTTGTCCAAATTTACAGTTGCCTTAAAGCGCCCATCTTTAAGTTGCTCCATCGGCGTGGCGCTTTCGCTCCAGTCGTTGAAGTCGCCAACAACATACGCTTCTTCGGCCTCGATATCGGTAGGGAGATAGAACGTGACTTTGCAGACGTCCTTAGTCTTCAGGAATTGCTTTTTCAACATTGTACCCCTTTCGCATTTTGC
>CAYSVE010000923.1:0-2101 GCA_964434365.1 uncultured Anaerolineaceae bacterium
GGCGGTCGCATTTGGGCCGAAAGCGCAGGGCATGACGAAGTGAACTATCCCGGCAGTGCCTTTCATGTTCTGTTGCCCCTGCCCGACATTCCCCTGCAAGAGGAAATTGAAGAACTTGAGAAAAGTGCAGCCGACGTCGTGCGGACGGAACAAGAAGCTTCACAAGTGTTGACCCACACCGCTGTTGTGCGAGCATCTGACAATAATCATTAATTATATCCCAATGCGATTTGGGATAATTTGGGATAAATGAGGATTACACATTTGGAAAATCAGGAACTCCTGCGCGAACGTGCCTACCTTGTTGGGATCGAAGTCAAAAGTGCCAAACCCCTCTTGCCTGTTGAAGAATCACTAGAAGAACTCGCCCTGCTCTCCGATACCGCTGGTATGGAAGTTGTCGGGGTCAATTCGCAACGGGTCAATCGCATCGATCCCAAGACCTTCATCGGCTCTGGTAAGGTAGAAGAAATCAAAGCAGATGTGGAAGAGTTGGGCGTTAACACCGTTCTATTTGACGATGAACTTTCACCACGCCATCAACGCGAGTTGGAGAAAATTTTCGGCGAGAGCATCAAAGTGCTTGACCGCTCGGCGCTGATTTTGGACATTTTCGCCCAACATGCACAAACCCACGAAGGTCGCTTGCAAGTTGAATTGGCACAGTATGAGTACCTGATCCCACGTCTGACACGGCAATGGACACACTTGGAGCGGCAAGCAGGTGGTGGAGGTGCTCGTGGCGGCAGTGGCGGTGTTGGTTTGCGTGGCCCCGGTGAAACGCAGCTCGAAGTTGACCGTCAGGAGATTCGTCGTATCATCGCTAAGCGCAAGGCCGAACTCGAACAAGTGAAAGCCCATCGCTCGCGGCACCGCATGCAACGTCATAAAACAGGTATTCCGGTCGTCTCGCTCGTCGGCTACACCAATGCAGGTAAGTCAACTTTGATGAACGCCATGACAGATGCAAAGGTTTACGTGGCGGATCAACTGTTCGCGACCTTAGACCCAACCACGCGGAAAATTACACTGCCTATCGGTAAAGAGATTTTGCTCTCCGATACGGTCGGATTTATCCAAAAATTGCCGACTACGCTAATTGCTGCGTTTCGTGCCACCTTGGAAGAAGTGCTCCATTCCGACATTTTGTTGCATGTAGTCGATAGCGCACACCCGAACGCGCTTGAGCACATCGAAGCGGTAGAAGATACGCTGGCCGAGCTAGAAATGCCGCCAATTCCGCGCATTTTGGTGCTGAACAAGTGCGATTTGTGGGAAGACGATTACATCGCGCAGGGCTTTCAGGATTTGGGGTATGATGCAGTTGTGACGACATCCGCAAAGAAACAGATTGGGCTGGATAGCCTATCGAGTAGCATTGAGTCCATACTGCAAAATAGCATGGTTCCTATCGATTTTAAGTTGCCCTATCGGCTTGGCGATTTGATTTCGCTAGCACACCGTCACGGCTTGATTAACGAGGAAATTCATACCGGTGATGGGGTACAACTGCGTGGATTTTTGCCCCCTCGGTTAGCCGCCCATTTAGCAGATAGCAGCGTGTAACCATGAGCTTTTTCTACAATCGCTTTGACCGCAACCGTCCCCTCAGCCGTCTCTTGGCGTGGTTGCCAGAATTTTTGTCGCGGCGGCGCGGCTTGCCCATGTTAGCAGGAACGACACTCGTGGTCATCAGTATGTTGATTACACCGCTTCTGCTGTTGTTCATTGTCAGCACATCAGATGTGGCTTCCGTGTGGCTGTTAATGTGTATTCCTGCTTGTCTGCTTCACGTTGCTGTACTGTTAGGCTTCATCGGCTTTATGCTAGCCATTCCGCTCGGGCAAGGGTACGGCGATTAGCATCCCACAAGACACCGTTGTGTCAAATTGAGGGATTGGCCGCCGTCAAAACGCCCAATTGCGGCTAAGTTGTAGGAGTTACCACCTTCCAGCGCAAAGTTGGAAAGGTCAAAAATGATGGTCTCGGGTTCGCCAGCAGCAGTAATCACGAGATCATAAACACCCGCAGGCAAATCCAGCCTGCCAATGCCTTCACGAAAGACGATACCCGCCAATAATACGGTTCCATCTGCCAAACG
>CAYSVE010000924.1:0-2095 GCA_964434365.1 uncultured Anaerolineaceae bacterium
AGACGGTTTTCCACTCGCTGCCCTGGGGGAGATACTTCGCGGCATCGGTAAGCGGGCCGACGAGTTCGGTCTGAAGCACGGGCTTCGTCGCTAGCAATTGCCGCGCCGAATCGCCATCGTGCCACACGCGGTTCCCCCAGAACATCGCCCCTTCGCCCATGCTATAGCCGAGTGCCAAATCGGGGTTTACGCGAAACACCTCGCGCAGCAGCCATGTCATGCTCCCTGCGAAACTCAACGTTGCGGTGAATTGCTCCGTCTGGTTGCGTTGAAAGTCATTCGGGGTCGTCAGCACGCCCTGGCCCATGTGCACGCCGGGGTCATCGGTGATGGCGTAGAACGCATCGTGCAGCACCGGGAAGGCACGCATCAACGCTGTGCCCATGCTGGGGTACCACGTAAACGCCCCCGGGTACACAAACGCCACCGACCCACGAATCGGCTGGGTGGCAAAGGCACTCCCATGCGGCGATTGCCAGTTTTCATTGCGCGCGATTGCCGCCTGCGCAGCGTCCAATTCCTTCATGAGCTGGGCGCAGTCACCCGTCACGACGAAGGCGGCACAAAGGCGCGCGTTGCGGTCGTACGCATCGAGCGCCGCATTGACGATTTCCGCCAGCGATGCGCCGGTATCCAATTGGGCGCGGACCGCACGCAACCGCTCCACAATGGCATCGGCTGTATCGCCCGTCAGCAGCAGAAGCGCCTCGTGTGAGGTCGCGAAGGTGCTATCGGCCACGGCGGCTGTGCTGCCGTCGACTTCGCTGAGGATGAGATGGCCGCGTTCGCCCGCATCATCGCCAACGCTGATGCCCACAACACGCTGGATACCCTTTTTTACGTACCACGTTTCGACCGCATCGCCGTCCGCTGTCGGACGGTAGCGGTTGCGCAAGCAAAGGGCCGTCCTGATGATCGAGGCCAGCGGCGCAGCCACCCCCGGCAAACCGATGATCCGGGCGACGCTACCCGCATGTTCGACAAAACCAATGTCCTGGCCCCCCCGTTCGCTGAGGCGCAGGGCCGTGTCGATCGCTTCGTCCGGCGAGGCCGCCAGGGCGAACGATTCGATGATCGCGTAGGGCGGCTTCGTGACGGCGGCCTCCGGCAATACGACGACCGCCCCGGCCCCTTCGCCGATGCGCACCTCGGAGACGCGCTCGTTGGTAAGTACCCGCTCCATCGACCCGGCGAGATCGACAGCCCCGACGATCACAGCCTCGACTTCGCCGCGTTCGAGCATCATTTGCGCGAGTTCGAGCGCGCGCAGCACCGAGGCATCGCCAGCGGAAACCGTAAACGCCGGGCCGCTGAAATTCCCCAGTGCGGCAACCCGCCCCGCCATGATGTTGCCGATGTAACTCGTGAAGCGGTTCACACCCGGCCACGACGCGATCGCATCGCGGCAGGTGCCGATGAGTTGTTCGCGCTCGTCATGGCTGAGGGTGATGCCCGCCTGCCGCAGGCTGTGTTCGATCTGCCAACCGATGTCGATACGCGCGCGGAAGCGGTGCAATTCGGCCTCGGTTTCCATCGCCACGATGACGGCCACGTTGCTGCCCTCGGCCAATCGTGCATCATGGATTGCCGCATCGGCGGCCTTGAGAATCGCGAGTTGCTGCGGGTGGGGCACGTCGTCATCGGCGAGTTGTACCCGGTAGCGCATCGCATCGATCGCGAAGCGGACGAGGTAGGCACCCTCGGGTATCGTGTGGCCCGCCAACCCCAACGAGCGTGCGCCGTCCTCGGCACCGGCCCAACGCTGCGGCGGCAGCCCCCCCACCGATGACGCCCCCTCGAAGATCATGCGCTCGAAGGCGGCAAGGTCCTCGCAGCCGCCCCACAGCACGCCCATCCCGGCGATGGCCATGCGGGTGGGGGTGAATTTGACGGACGGGGCGGGCTGCGCGAGGTCGCTTTCGACGATGAGATGGGCGTTGGTACCGCCGAAACCAAAGGCGTTGATGCCCGCCCGCTTATGCGGTGCTTCCCACGGCATGCTACGCTCGACGACGGCGGGGTGCAGCGGCTCGGTGATGTTGATCGTCGGTGGTATCTGTTCGTGTTGCATGCTCAACAACACTTTGAAGAGTGC
>CAYSVE010000925.1:0-2091 GCA_964434365.1 uncultured Anaerolineaceae bacterium
GACGGTACCAGTACCGCCCACCCGAGGCTCAGCAGATTACGGGATGATCAGCTCATCACCGAGGTCGATCAGATCGATGTTGCCGATGCCGTTCGCAGCAGCGATAGACTGAACATCGACACCGTAGATGAGCGAGATTTGGAACAGGGTTTGGCCCTGCAACACCTGATGCACAGTGCCACTGGTGGGGCCGCCGGTTGCGGCACCTGTACTGGCAGCGGTGTTGGTCGTACCTGTGGGGCACCCCCCGGGGAACGTAACCGTCGTCCCGAAGGTGCAATCGGTGGTGGTGGTCGTCGTACCCGGGCCACCGGTACCCACGGTTTGGTTCGGGCCTGGGGTCGAGGTCGCCGGGGGAACGCCGCCTGTTGTACCGCAACCGGGGATCGTCAGGCGTTGGCCGATGCGAATCAGGTCTGGGTTGACGATACCACTCGCCGTCGCGATGTCTTGCACGGTCACACCGTACGCGAGCGACAGACGATACAGCGACCGGTCTGCCGAGCGCACCTCATGGACGCAGTCGGTACCTGGGGTAATTGGCTGGGTCACTTGATCGCTACCGGCCTGGGTCGTATCTCCACCTTGTCCGATCAAATCCTGAGTTGGCTCCTCAGTGATCGCAGGCACGGGCGTAGCTTCAACATTCCCAATACCACCTGCTTCTGCTGTTGAGGTCAGCAAAAACTCCTCGGTAAGGGTGGCTCGCAGAACAATTTCCGTCGCGGTGAGGAACACCGGATCGATTTCGCCGTCGGCAGGTTGTTCGTCCTGTAGCGCCGCATCGGCGACTTCGGTGGGGCCGGTTTGGGCGGCGACATTCGCGCTAGAAAGCTCCTCCGCTGTTGCCGTGGGAATAGCCGTCGAGGTTGCGGTCGGCGTCGCCGATGGCGTCAGCGTCGCGGTTAACGTCGCAGATGGAATCGGCGTCGTAGATGCCGTTTCGGTCGGCGTCGCGGTTTCCTCGGCAATTTGCAGCGCCACCTGCTCACCGTCGCCCTCTTCGGTTGCGGTGGGTAGGTCAGTCGGCAGCACGTCCGTATTCGTCGGGCCGGGTGTAAATGTCGGTATGGCCTCGCCAACCTGAGCCGGTACGACTTCGTCGCTGGCGGGTTGCACGCAACCGGCAACCGTCGCCAGCACAAGGAGGCTCAGGACCACAAAGCTGTGGCGAGGTAAACGCAAGTTGGGCATAACGCCTCCTTCGTACACAGGCGGAAGTCTCACACGCAGAGTCTAGCACCAGAACAATTCCGAGGCAAGCGATCCTACCCGGTAGGCAACAGAACGCGAACCTTCGTCTTTTCGCCGGGGTCGCTTGTGATCTCGAACTGACCGTCGTGCAGCTCAAAAAGGCGTTTGGCAATCGCCAGCCCCAGGCCTATCCCCTGTTGCTCGAACTCATCGCGGTTGAATTGCATATACGCCCCAATCGACGCGATTTCCTCGGGCGTCATGCCACGCCCATTGTCCTCGAACTCCATCACGAAGCCATCGGGTTGGCACCCGGTTTTCACCTTCACAGCAGTACCACTCTTCGAGAACTTGAAGGCGTTATCGGTCAGCTCCCCAACGATTCGCAACAGGTTATCGGGCCGCACCCCTTTGAGATGATCGCCATCGTTCGCAAGGGTGAGTTGGAGATCTTCGGCGCGCCTATACTGGTGCGCACGGGCGTGCGTCTCCTGCTGAATGATGGCTGCGGGGTAGGTCGTCTCGGCCTCGCGCAGCAACGCCCGCTGTTCATCATCTGTGGCGATCATCTCCAGGTGGGTATACACGACGTAGTTTTCCACCAGGTGCCCCAATCGTTTGGCCGCACTGTTGATGTACTTGGACATCTCGACCACTTTGTCTGGTGTGAGCATGGTGGCATCGGTTTGCAATATTTCGGAGAAACCCAGGATGGAGTTCAGCGGTGTGCGCAACTCATGAGGGATGGAGAGCACGATACTCCGTCGCAGCCCGTCCAACTGCCGCTCATACTCACCCGTGACCACCTCTTTGCGTGCCAGCCGAACCTTAATCGTCGTAATGAGTTCTTTTACCGTGTAGGGCTTGGTGAGATAGTCGTCGGCACCGATGTCAATG
>CAYSVE010000926.1:0-2088 GCA_964434365.1 uncultured Anaerolineaceae bacterium
CCACAGATACAACTGAATATCGGAGCCGCGAAGGAGTTTGCCGTAGTGCTCCAATGTGAAGCTCTGCGGTAACAAAGTCGGCGTGAGGGCAATGATTTCCTGTGGAATTTTTATCGACGAGGAGAAAATGAAGTAGAACGGCGCAATCACAAGTAGCAATAGTAGCGCCAAACACAGCACAAGAACGGAGTTTGTGGTCAAGTCGCGCTGCATGGGGTTAGTCCTCGTCCAAATTCGGTGCGGCGTAACGGATGAAAACCACCGCGAACGTCAGAAGAAAAATACTCGTGACCACAGACATCGCGGCAGCTCGGCTGAGCCGAAATTGCTTGAAGGCCACATCGTAGATATACACGGGCAACGTCGTCGTTGCTGATGACGGGCCACCGCCGGTCATCAGCCAGATGATGTCGAAGACATTGAAGGACAGCAACGTGCCGACAAGCCCCAACACGAACAAAACGGGCTGTAGGTTCGGTAGGGTGACGTGCCAGAACTGCTGCACGGTTGATGCACCGTCGACGGCTGCTGCATCGTACAAATCATCCGGTATCGACTGCAAACCGGCGAGGATAATCACGGCGAGGAAGGGAAACCATCGCCACGCGTTGATCAAAATCACCGAGGACATCGCACTTTGGGCACTGCTGAAAAAACCAACCGGCGCGTCGACGATGTTGAGCGAGACCAGCGCATAGTTGATGATGCCGCCTGATGCGTTCAACAGCCAACGCCAGATTACGACGACGACGACCGTCGGTACGATCCACGAGAGGATGACCCACGTCCGAGCGAAGCCTGCACCAGGAAAGCGCTGCTTGAGCACGAGGGCCGTCACGAATGCGAGGATCGTCTGCACGAGCGCATTGCCGAATACCCAAACAAGGCTGCGCCCGGTCGCATCCCAGAATCGGTTGTTCTCTAGCACCCAACGATAGTTCTCCCAGCCGACGAACGCTCCACCTGTGCCAATGACCCGCACATCCTGCACGCTGAGCGCGACAGCGGCGAACAACGGATAGGCAATCGTCGCGCCGAGCCAGACGAGCAGCGGCAATACAAACAGATACCCGGTCAATGTACGGAAGCGGCTCCGGCGGGGGGCGTTCGTTGCTTTTTTGAGTTGACGTTGGACAAGTAGGTCGCTCACGGTGGGTCGTGCTCATGTGACGGACGGACGGATGTTGTGGGGCAGCAGATGCCTGCCACCCCTTAAACTGCGCGCTTACTCGATGGCTTCTTCCATCAATGCTTGGCCCTCGGCCACGGCATCTTCGGCGCTCATGCCGTCGATGACGACCATTTGCAGCGTTTGTGCGAGCAAGTTCTGGGCAGAAATCGACGCGATGCTCGGGAAGGTGTTGCCGTTGGTGAAGCCGAACAGCCGACCGCTTGCGGAGTTTGCCACCATCGTTTCGACCTGCGGGCGATACTTCACGACGAGCGGGTCGTTCCAGAAGCTATCGGCCTCGGCCCCATCTTCGGTGACTGGCAGGAACAGGCCCGGTTCCATGTTGAGGAAGCGACCGTAGTTTTCTGGCTCCATCAAGAAGCTGATGAACCGCTGCGACGCTTCGAGTTTGGCTTCGTCGTCCGTGAGGAACATCACGCCGTTGGAGTAGGAGATCGAACCGGGGTTCTCGGCACCAGCCATCGCAGGGATTGGCGCAACCCCGAGGTCAGCCGGGTCACCCTCGGCCTGTGTATCGTAGGTAGTGATGACCGTGAACTGCATAATCATCGCGCAGCCGCCACTTGCGAAGCAGGCTTCGGCCTCGCCCCACGTCCAGTTCGGGCTATCGGGCGGGGTGAACTGATACAGTTGGCTGTAGAAGTCGTACGCAGCGACCGTCTCTGGGTTGTTGAAACGCAGCGTGCCATCGCTGTTGTAGATTTCGTCAGCACCGCTGTTGACCATCAGGTTGTACACTGTTTGGTCGGTGTAAAGTTGGCGATTCGCGGGGATGCCGATGCCGAACTGCTCATCGGTCGTGAGGGCTTCGGCAGCCGCCAGCCAGCCCTCGAAGGTGGTCGGTACGTCGACGCCAGCCGCGTCGAAGGCGCTTTGACGATACCAAAGCGAGTGCA
>CAYSVE010000927.1:0-2078 GCA_964434365.1 uncultured Anaerolineaceae bacterium
CCCGGCATGAGTGTCTCGGCGTGGGCCTCCGCCCGCTCGACGAGTGCAGTTTGCACCCCGGCCTATAAGTCATCGATGTGTGCAATTGCGTCGAGTGCCCACAAGCGGAAATCCGTCGCGACTTGATCGTTGCGGCTGCGCCCGGTGTGGAGCTTGCCGCCCACCGCGCCGACGATTTCCGTCAGCCGACGTTCGACTGCGGTGTGGATGTCCTCATCGCCGTCGGCAAAGGCGAACGCGCCGCCCTCGAACTCCGCAGCGACCTGTTCTAACCCAGCAACGAGCGTCTGCGCCTCGCCGGCAGTGATGACGGTCGCCCGACCCAGCGCCCGTGCGTAAGCCATGCTCCCACGGATGTCTTGCCGCCACATGCGCTGGTCGTAGGGCTGGCTATCGTTGAGCCTGCGCAGGTCGTCGTCCTTCGGCTCATTGAACCGACCACCCCATAATGTCATGTTTGTGTTCCCATCGTGTAATAGCCACGAACGACCTAGCGCGAGCGACTTGAGTTGCTATTAACCCCGCCCCTGAATCCCCTCTCCGTAAACGGAGAGGGGACTTTCCGTGTGATATTGTCCAGCAGTGCAAATGCCCTGCGTGCGGAGAGGGGGTTGGGGGTGAGGTTGGGCATAGCGCGCGGCTAAGGTCGTTCAAACTGAGTGTGTAAAACTAATCTCGCTTGAACTTGCTGTAATCCGGTTCGTCGAACTCGCCTTCCATGCCGCCGGTGATGGTCAGCATCGCTTCGACCTTCAGCGGCAGGCCAAACAGGTTGATGAACCCCTCGGCGTCGGCCTGATTGTATACGTCCTCCTCACCGAACGAGGCATAGTCTTCGCGGTACAGGCTGTACGGACTCTTGCGCCCCGCGATGATGACGTTGCCCTTGTACAGCTTCAGCCGCACCACGCCAGTGACGCTCTGCTGGGTGTGCTTCACAAAGGCGTCGAGCGACTCGCGGAGGCGCGCATACCACTGACCGTTGTACACCAACTCGGCATATTTTATTGCGATGGTGTCCTTGTAGTGCAGCGTGGCCTTGTCGAGGCAGATGCTTTCGAGGGCCTGGTGCGCACGGTGGATGAGCGTGCCACCCGGTGTCTCGTAGACGCCACGGCTCTTCATGCCCACGAGGCGATTTTCGACGATGTCCACGCGGCCTACGCCGTGCTTCGCGCCCACCGCATTGATGCGCTCGAAGAGTTCGATGGTGGGCAGCCGCTCGCCGTTGATGCTGATGGGCACCCCTTCCTGGAAGGCGATGTCGACGTACTCTGGTTCGTCGGGAGCCTCTTCAGGGCTAACCGTTAGCATGTACATGTCTTCTTCCGGCTCCTGCCACGGGTCTTCGAGGAGGCCGCCCTCGTGGCTAAGGTGGAAGATGTTGCGGTCGCGGCTGTAGATAGACTTCTCGGTGGCGGTTACGGGCACGTTGAACTCGGCGGCATAGGCGAGGGCATCCTCGCGGCTACGGATTTCCCATTCGCGCCAGGGTGCGACGATTTGCAACTTGGGGTTCAGCGCCATCACCGTCAGTTCGAAGCGCACCTGGTCGTTGCCTTTGCCGGTGCAACCGTGGGCGATGCCGTCGGCCCCTTCTTTTTCGGCGATATCGACGAGGTGCTTGGCGATGAGCGGGCGCGCGAAGGAGGTACCAAGCAGGTACTCACGCTCGTAGACGGCCCCAGCTTGCAAGGTGGGGTACACGAATTCCGTGAGGAACTCAGCGCGCAAATCACGAATGTACAGCTTACTCGCGCCGCTGGCGATGGCCTTCTCTTCGAGACCGTCGAGTTCTTCCTTCTGCCCCAGGTCCGCACAGAAGCACACGACCTCGCAATCGCCGTAGTTGTTGCGCAGCCACGGCACAATCACCGAGGTATCTAGCCCACCGCTATACGCCAGCACGACCTTGTTCAGCTTTTGTTTTGCCATCTTCGGCAACCTCCCCTTTCATCAGACATCAGAAAACAAAAAACCCCCGCTGCCGGGGGTCTGTACGTTGACGTGCACCGCCATGCCCGGCCTATGAAGGGGGTTGGGTACGACGACGACGGACGTTCGTTAGCAAAATCATG
>CAYSVE010000928.1:0-2077 GCA_964434365.1 uncultured Anaerolineaceae bacterium
GCAGCGATGTCTCGAACAGGATGTGCATATAGTTCGCGATGGTTGGCTCGTGCGGGAAGAAATTTGGCCGCAGAAATTCGGTGGGTGGCTTAAACGATGTCGAGATCATCCACGCGAACGGGATAATCATCGTCGCGCCGATGAGCGTGAGCACAAGGTAGGAAAACAGATGATACATCCAGCGTGCGCTACCGCCCCGGTCGCGAACTGGTTTCGAGCGCGGTTGGTCGCGGAAAATTGCGCCAGATTTACCTTCGATAGTCGCCATGATCGTTCTCTCCCCTAATCCACGCGCCGTGTCGTCACAGCGAGTTGCAGCAGCGTAATCACGAGTATGATGCCAAACAGCACAACAGTCAGCGCAGCCGAGTAGCCCATGTTAAAGCTCTGGAAGGCCTCGCGGTACACCCGCAACACCACCGTCGTCGTGGAGTTTAACGGCCCGCCGCGCCCCTGGTCGCTCATCGCCAATACCGGCGCGAACATCCGCAAAAACACGATCGATTGCAACACCAGCAGATACACGATCGTCGGGTTTAGCAGCGGCATGGTGATGAACCTGAACGACTGAAACCGGCTCGCACCGTCGATGCGTGCGGCCTCGTAATACACCTGTGGAATTTGCTTGAGGCCTGCGAGGAAGATGATCACCACGAAGCCCAACCCCTGCCACACCACAACCGCCGTGATGCTATACAACGCCTGATCGGGACTACCGAGGAAACGCTGCTGGGGTATCGAAAACGCGTCCAGCATCACATTGATGAGACCCGTACCCGGCTGATAGAGCCAACTAAACACCCACGAAACCGCAATCGTCGAGGTGACGAACGGTAAAAAGAACACCACCCGGAATATCGTCTTCAAGAAGCGAATTTCGTTAAGCATGAGCGCGACACCCAGGCCAAGCATGAGCTGGATAGGCATGCCAAACAGGATGTACTTGCCCGTGTTTTCGAAGGCCTTGCGCGTTGGATCGCGCGATTCCTGCATGTCCTCCCAGATGTCGGTATAGTTCTCCACCCCCACGAACTCCTGCTCCACGGCAAGCGGGTTGTAGTCGAACAAGCTCATGCGGAAGGCGAAATAAGTGGGGTAAATGCGGATAACCAGGAAAAACAAAATCGGAATGGCCAAAAAGACGTACGCCCATATCACTTTACGCTGGGCTATGGTTAAGTTGGTCATAGTCACCGCCGGCACTAACTACTTAAAGGGGGCACAGAAACGAATAATGGGTGGGCACAGCCATTCGCTGACTGCCCCACCCCAGCATTACGATAGGAAACGAACTAGCGATCTTCCCAGAACTCGTCGAGAACATCCTGCTCGACAAAGGCCATTTCTGCCAGCGCTTCGCATGGCTCCACGCCACTGAGGCGCACGAGGTCGTAGGCATCGATCATCGTCTGGCGCTGCGCGGTTTCATCGACAAAGAACGTCGCGTGCGAGTAGTTCAGGCCAGCCAGGAATGGCGCAAGCACCGGGTCTGCGAGTAGTTCGGGGTCGTTGGCGGCGGCAGTCTGCGCGGGCAGTTCACCCACTTCTTGCACCCACAACGTACCAGCCTCAGCCGACGTGACAAACTCGAGGAACTTCACGGCAGCTTCGAGGCGGGCCGGGTCTTCGGCAGCACGGCGCGTGATGCCGTGCGTCCAGTAGGAGCCGTAGGTGTGCTGCTCGCCGTTAGGGCCGATCGGCAGCTCGGCGACCGCAAACGGCAGGTCAGGGTTGTTCGCAGCGATGGTACCCAAACGGAACGACCCGTCGATGTGCAGCGCGCCAATACCGTTCACGAAGGCGTCGTCAGCATCGGTGAAGAGGTCCTGGCCACCGGTCAGCAACTCGGTTTCGAACTGGGTCATCCAGGTGAAGGCCTCGCAGCCCGCTTCGCTGTTCCACAGCACTTCGCGGTTGTCTTCGCTATATGGCTCGCCACCACCATATTGACGGAACAGCACCTCGCGGAACCAGTGGTGCCACTGCCCCGTAAACTGCGGCTGGAAGCCAGTTTGTGTGATGTTTTCCAGGGCCGGGTCGCCATCGTAGATGGTGAGGGCCTGCGCCATTTCGACCA
>CAYSVE010000929.1:0-2076 GCA_964434365.1 uncultured Anaerolineaceae bacterium
GGATGGGCGCAGTCTACCGCGCACACCAAACCGACCTTCAGCGCGATGTCGCCGTGAAGGTCATCACGGGCCGCCTGAGCGCGCGCCAGGACTACGTCGACCGCTTCGACCGCGAGGCGCGCGTCGCTGCCGGTTTGGAACACGCCCACATCGTCCCCGTATACGACTACGGCGTCGAAGGTGACATTTATTATGTGGTGATGCGCTTGCTCACGGGCGGCTCGCTCGACGCGCGCATGGAATACAACCAGGATCGCGAGCACCCGCTGCCGACCATCCCCGAAATCGTGCGGGTGCTGCGCCAACTCGGCAGCGCGCTCGATTACGCCCACAGCCGGGGCATCGTCCATCGCGACATCAAAGCCAGCAATGTGATGTTCGACCAGCACGGCGACGCCTTCATCGTAGACTTCGGCATCGCCAAAATGATGGACGCGACGACCGCCCTCACCGGCAGCGGGATGCTCATCGGCACACCGCCCTACATGGCCCCGGAGCAGTGGCGCGGCGAGGACGCCATCCCGGCGAGTGACCAGTACTCGCTGGGGGTGATGGCCTACGCGCTCGTCACGGGCCGGTTGCCCTTCGAAGCACCCACGCCCTACGCGCTCATGCAGAAGCACATCAACGAAATGCCCGACCCACCCTCGACGGCCAAGGGCACCAACTACGCCCGGCTGACGGAAGTCTTCGAGCGGGTGCTTGCCAAGGACGCCGCCGAACGCTACCCGACCGTCTCGGCTTTCGTCGATGCCTTCGAGGCGGCTGCGCCCGAGGGTGCCGTGCGACCTAGCGCACCTACCGGGTTTTTCACGACGCCCCTGCCCATGCCGGAGACACCGCCGGTCGGGCGTGTGCCGCAGGTCAGCCGTATGGCGACCACCGTCCCCAAAGACGAAGGCGATACCATCACCGCGACCGGTGCGCTGCGCATCCGCGCGGCAGAGGCCGGCCCGTGGCGCGTGCGCATCATCACGGCCTTGCTTGTGCTGCTGCTGGGTGGGTTAGGGGTGTTCGGGTTCTACAGTTTCCGGCTCAGCCAGGAGGTCCCCGCGCGCGGGCCGCTTGTCGCGCTTGGCTTCGTCGACACCCAAACACCGACCCCCACCGAAACACCCCTCCCGACCGATACGCCCATCCCCACCGATACCGCGACGCCGGTGCCATCGAACACACTGACCGATTCGCCCACGCCCTCGGATACGCCCACCCGTACCAACACGCCCACCGTGACCCCCGCCACACCGGTCGCACAGGTGATGCGCTCGAACCTTGTGGTGCGCGGCGGTCCGGGGAACACCTATCCGTCTGTGGCACGCCTTGAGTCGGACGAGGTGCTGACGATTATCGGCATCAGCGAAGATAACGCTTGGTATCAGGTGCTTGTGAGCGGTGGCGATGACGATACCGAGGATGTGATCGGCTGGGTGCTGATTTCCGCGTCGTTGGCTGCCGCAGGCGACCTCGACGGGGTGCCGATTGCCCTGGCCCCGACGGATACCCCGGTACCATCGGATACGCCGACACCGACCGATACCCTGACGCCATCGAATACGCCAAGCGACACGCCCACGCCATCGGATACACCGACGGACACACCCACGCCGTCCGATACGCCGACGCCGACACCCTCCAACACACCGACGGACACACCATCGCCCACGGCCACGCCGACCCACACGCCAGCCACACCGCAGGCTGTGGTCATTCGCCCGAACCTCGTCGTGCGTGGTGGACCCGATAACAGCTACCCGCTGCTGACCTTCCTCGGTGTGGAGGACGAAATTACGATCATCGGCATCAGCGAGGACAACATGTGGTACCGGGTACGCATCGATTCGGTTGCCGATGAAGACGAAAGCGCCGATGCCCAGGCTGCCGATGCCGAGCCGGTTATCGGTTGGGTGCGCATCACCGGCTCGTTGGATACCGCCGGGAACCTCAACGTGGTGCCGATTGCGCTCGCGCCGACCGACACATCGACGCCGACGAATACGCCAACGCCGACGAACACCCCCACGCCCACGACAACGCCCACGCCCACCCACCCGCCCACCAACACCCCCACCCATCCCC
>CAYSVE010000930.1:0-2073 GCA_964434365.1 uncultured Anaerolineaceae bacterium
GCGGCGATGACGCCGTACACGCCGATAGTGCCGCCCATGCGGATCATCGGCACCGAGGCGTTGATGATGTCCTCTTTACCCACCGCGTCGATGATCGAGTCGAACGGCTTGCCACGCGTTTTCACGAGGTCGGCGAGGGCGGGGTCATCGGGCTTGAAGGTGCCGGTCGCGCCCATTTCCATCGCTTTTTGCAGTTTCTGGTCGTACTTGCCTACGAGGTAAATAGCGCCGAAGCCCAACAGCCGCGCGAACTTCACAAAGCTGAGGCCCACCGGCCCATCGCCGTAGATGAGCATATCCTCGCCGGGGCGCAGCCGAAAGTCATCGATGATGGCGCTGTACACCTCGCGCCACATGCACAGCATCACACCGTCTTCGATGCTGACGCTATCCGGAATCGTGGTCATAATTTCGTACACATCGAACCACGCGTTATCGGCATTCGCGACGCCGTCCTCGGTCATCGCAACGTGGTCGCCGCTGATGACGTACTCGCAGAAGCCGCCCCAACCGCTGGCGTAGTCGTCGGTGGTGGTGTTCAACAACAGCCCGCCGATGACCCGGTCGCCGACCTTGAAGTTGCGCACCTTATCGCCCACCGCTTGCACCGTCCCGGCGGTTTCGTGGCCGAGCAGCAGCGGGTAGGTCTCCACACCAGGGAAATGCCCCTCCACGAGTTTGCGGTCGGTCATATTGCAGATGGCGGCACACTCCGTGCGGATCACCGCCTCGTAGGGGCCGGGTTCGGGGTTGGGCACCTGCACAATTTCGAGTTCGTTGTCTTTTCTCACTGCGACTGCAAGCATCTTTTGGCTCCATGATGAATCTAGTATCAAAAAAAGTGGGCATACCCGCATCGAAGTCGCCCATGTGTCTAATACTATACAGGTTGCACGCACCCATGGAAAAAAATGCAACAACGCACGCGTCGATTGCCCGAATGCGGTATAGTCGTCCGAAATACTGATTAGGTGCTGATGGGACGCAGACTAATGTATACCCCATCGAAGGCGTTTATTATGTGGTTGGTCAATCGCCCGATGCCGACTCGATCAAGTTCAAGGCGAAGAACCCCAACCTGTGGGACACGATCAAAACGGACAACCGCAAGAAGTTCGAGCAAGTGCTGCGCGAGGACAACGGCGTCGTGACGATACGGTTGCAGGGCATCGATGCGCTGGAAACACACTACACCCCACCGACACCCCGCACCCCAAAGGAACTCGCCCGGAAGGTGAAAGACGCACCCAAGCCCAGCAAGGGGAACCACAAACAGCCGCCGCATCTTGGGTCGCAGGCGACCGACACGTTTCTCGACTTTCTGGGTGTGTCTGGCGTCGAGTGGAGGCGGTGGGGCCGCAATACATGGATCGACCGCGCGACGGTCGGTGGGCGCATCGTCGAAGACAAGTTCGACGACGCGATACCCGGTTACGTCATCGTCGACGATGTGGAGCGCAACGGTCGCCCGTTGGGGTGGGTGTTTTCTGGGAAACCCTCGGCAGCCGATGGGACGGTGCTCAACAAAAAGGAAGCGGGCGTGTTCATCCCGCTCAGTGCGAACCATTACCTGCTGAAACGCGGTACAGTGTACCCGTTCTTCTACATGAGCCTGCCCGGCGCGATACGCAGCCCGTTGATGAAAGCGGCGATGGAGGCACAGCAAAACCCCGATCAAGACGATGTGTGGATGCACGATAAAACTTACGATGGTGTCGAAGTGGGGTCATTAAAGTCGCTTTACGACGAGACAGTTGTATACCCGTACCTCTTCCGGCGGATCGTGCGTCAGTGGCACAACAAGACGTGGTACCGGTTCTGGGAGGGGTTGCGCACAAGTAGCCCATACCTGCCCGACGGCGAAGACCTCGATTTGGACCTCGACGGCTTCTTCGAAGACGGTGACCCGTGGATTTTCGTCATCAGCGAGCAGGACTTCTTGCACCTCAGCGACATCCTCGATGTGAGCCGCACCTCGCTGAAGCTGCACACCTACCCCTACGACATCGTGTTCCTGTCCTAAGCCATACGCCAAAAGTTCGGTGATTGAAAATCACTAAAAAATGGCTCATA
>CAYSVE010000931.1:0-2072 GCA_964434365.1 uncultured Anaerolineaceae bacterium
ATGAAGTTCTCGTTGATGAGTTTCCAATTTGCTGCGATGGAATAGTCCTTCTGCCGGACGATTTGCCAATCCGCGAGGTTATATGCGCCTAGGCGTTGCGGCAGGTCACCGAGCCACGCGCCGAGGGGCATCGCGTCTGGGTCTAAATTGACGAACAGCAAGAATCCCCACTCTGCAACATTCACCGGGAAAAGGCTGTAGTCTGCGCGGTCGAACTCCTTTACATCGCTCATGTCGAAGATGCCCCGCTGCTCTAGCGGAATATCGGAGCCTTCGAAGAGCGGGGTGCCCACACAGTTGCCCTCAAGGTCGTAGCCCCAACTATGGTATGGGCACCTGAAACGGTTCACGGTGCAATCTTCTTTGACGAGACGCGCGCCTCGGTGGCGGCACACATTGTAAAACCCACGTAGCTGCCCGGCCTTATCGCGTGTGATGATGATCGATTGTCCGGCGACATCGGTTACGAGGACCTGGCCTGGTTTCGTCACCTGCGATGTGTAGCCCACCGCGACCCAACTTGTTTCGTACACCTGTTGTTGCTCTAGCTCGTAAAATGCCCGGCTGCGATAGGCGTCCGCGATGAGTGTCATCGCAAGTTCCACGGGTTGCCGGGTGTATCGATACGTCTCCGGTTTGAGGTAATCCTCCGACGAGAACGACCCCGGATATTGGTAGGCCATGTGAGCACCTCCTACAGTACAGCTGGTTCGCCAAGGTGTAGCACGTTTCGTGGCGGTTTGCTAACTCCATGGGTATGGGCTGTTGGAAACCGGGTGTAGCTCGCCTGTTTCGAAACGTGAGAACCGGAATGGTTTCAGCACGTCGCTGCTTTCGCCCATCAACTCGCGCGCGACTTCCTTGCCAACGCCGATCATCTTGTAGCCGTGATTGCTATCCGCGATGATGTAGCCATTCGGCAGAAGTTGGTCGAATATCGGGAAGCTATCCACCGTAAAAGCGCCGATGCCACCGGATGGTACGCGGTGGTAGCTCGCGTAGGCACCCTCGAAACGGCTGAGGCAGTGTGCAAGGCCCGCCGTCCAATAGTCGAAGAAATCAAACTTGACGACGTAGTAGGGACTTAGCGTGCCGAAGGGGTCCACCTGTGCATGGGTGCCGAAGTTCTCCGGCACGGCACCGCCCTGATCACTCTGCTTGTCGCGCTTGAAGTAGATTCCCCATAGGTCGTCGGTGATGAGGTGCCCCGTTTGATCGCTGTAGAGCGGTTCCTCAGAATCGACGTGAATCACGGGGGGTATTTCGCCATTCGCTGTGACGTAACTGTCCAGGTCGATGTGAATTTCGCCCTCCTGCAAACGCCAGTACGTCCACATTGGCTGATCCTTCACGACATTACCATCTGGGGTGTGGACATCGATCGCCATCGGCAAACCGAGCATCTCCCAGATGTTTTTGATCCACGGGCCAACAGAAATCACGACTTGCTCTACTTCGATGTTGCCCTGTTCCGTCTCTATCGTGCCGATGCTCTCGCCGGAACGCTGAAAACTACAGACCTCAACGCCACTGAGGATACGCACACCCTCGGCTTCGGCGAGGCTCACGAGGCCCCGAACGGAAGGCTTGTTGAACGCGAAACCACCGCGTAACTCATGCAAGCAACTTGTGAGGCCCTTCGCCTTCCAATCTGGGAAGGCGCCGCGCATGTACTCGGCAACGGCGGCTTCGCCTGTGATGAGCCGCGAGGCATAGCCGCTTTGCTGCTGCCGTTCGTAAATCGTTTCGAGGTCACTTTGCTGCACCGGGCCAGCCAGCGCAAGGTAGCCCACCGGGTGATAGTGGAGCACCTCGGCGTGTTCTTCCCACACATCCACACTCACGCGCATGACGTCACCCATCGCGGGCTGGTAGTAGAAGTTCCGCACAACGCCACAGGCAAAACCACTCGCGCCCGCGCCTGGGGCAGTTTTATCGAGCACGAGAACGTCTTCGCCGGTGCCCTTGCCCCGTGCCTTGAGTTCCTTCGCGAGGTGCCAAGCGGTGCTCAACCCGTGCACACCGGCGCCAATGATGACCACGTTGGCGGGCAACACTCCTGGAACGCCCCC
>CAYSVE010000932.1:0-2064 GCA_964434365.1 uncultured Anaerolineaceae bacterium
AATCTAAATCCGCGATATGGGACCGGGTAACGCAGACGATGACTTACCGCACATTTTCGAGACATTCTGGCGGCAGGATACCGCACACAGCACGCCAGGTTTTGGTCTGGGACTACCCATCGTCCAGAAGATCATCAAGCGGCATGGTGGCGAGGTTGCCGTCGAGAGTGAAGTAGGGCGGGGTACAACCGTTCGGGTCAGCCTGCCGATTTCATCGCAAGATTAATTGGTCAGCAGCAGCGAAAATGCTATAGTTAAAATAAATTATCGAATGATTTGTCACCATGTCCGATGCACCAAACATTGATGAACAACTTCTTCAACAGTTAGGAAAACGTGCCCAACTTCAGGGTGTTTCGGTCAACCACCTGTTGGCAAATCTCCTAGAACTAGAAACAACGACGAAACAATCCCCCTATGCCTATCTGGATGCTGCCCCATCAGCAATCACTATTGTCGATGTGTCACAGTCCCATCAGCCTGCAATCTATGTAAACCGTGCTTTCGAGCGCGAAACTGGCTATTCTTCAGCGGAGGTTATCGGGCGCAACTTGAATTTCTTGCAGGGCGATGACCGCGATCAACCGGGGCGTACCACGATGCGTGAGGCCATCCAGCAGAAGCAATCTTGCACAGTTGTACTACGCAACTATCGCAAAGATGGGTCAATTTTCTGGAATGAGATTCGCCTCGCTCCGCTTACCGATACACAGGGGCAGATAACACGATACATCGGTATTCAGAATGATATTACCACACGCATCCAGGCTGAACAGGCACGACGGCAATCCGATGAGCGGTATCGTTTGCTGGCGGAGAACAGCCAGGATGCCATTTCACTCCATCATCCTGATGGACGTTTCATCTATATGAATCCGTTTCAAAAAAGTGTTACTGGGTATACGTCTGACGAACTAACCGCAATGACACCTGAAGATCTGGCGTCTCTCGTCCACCCCGACGACCTGCCCCGTACACGCCACGAAGCACATCAGCAAGTTTTACAGGGTGGTCGGGTGACACAGTTGGAATATCGTCTTCGCTGCAAAGATGGTCATTACATCTGGGTTGAGAATACCTCGGTACCTATCATGAATGAACAAGGAGAAGTTGAGCAAATTCTTTCAACGACTCGGAATATTACTGAACGTAAGCAGGCAGCGGATGTGCTTCGTGAAAGAGAAAGACAACTGCGTTGGTTAATTCAGAATATGCCTGTTCTGATCGATGCGTTTGATGCCGAAAAGTACATCACAGTCTGGAATGCTGAATGTGAACGAATGACCGGGTATCAGGCTTATGAAATTGTGGGGAATCCGCTCGCGATTGAGATGCTCTATCCTGACCCGGACTATCGGCAGTATGTCATTGATGATGCGATACGACTCGGCGATAAACTCCACAATCGCGAATATAGACTCACTTGTAAGGATGGCTCACAGCGCACCATCCGATGGTCACATATTCCAGCACCCTATTCGATTACAGGAGATACAACCTGGGCAATCGGAGTTGATGTCACAGAACAACACCGCGCAGAACGCGCTCTACGTGCAAGTGAAGAGAAATACCGCTTACTCGTTGAACATTCGCATCAGGGAATGGTCATCGCTCAGGAAAAGCCGATCCGTCTAAGATTTGTCAGCCAGCCCATGCAAGCGATCACAGGTTATACAGCTGATGAACTGACACGATTTACTCCCGATCAACTGATACAGATCATATATCCAGAAGATCGACAGAGTTTCTTAACTAATTTTCGGGCGCGATTAGCAGGGCAAGGTGTAGATGTCATTGCACGCTATCGCCTCATCCATAAAGGTGGTGATATTCGGCATGTAGATCTCTACAGTTCACGGATTGATTACGAGGGAGAATCGGCTACACAGATGGTTTTCCTGAATGTAACTGAGCAAGTCGAGATAGCGCGTCTCAAAACACGGTTCCAAAAAGAGCAGGAACAAAATGCACTTGTGCAGCGCGTTGTTGCGATGCTGTCGCATGACCTGCGCACGCCACTCGCTATTATCGCCTCATCGCGTGACATACTGCACCGCTACTTTG
>CAYSVE010000933.1:0-2062 GCA_964434365.1 uncultured Anaerolineaceae bacterium
GAGCAGCCCCCCGCAAAACTGGGTGTAGATTTCGGGGTTCGGGTTGGGCAACCCCAACACGAAGAAGGTTCGCGTAAGCCAAGGCGAAAAAAACAACAGCACCCCGAACGCTGCATCGAAGATCGCATCGCCCAGCATAACCCGCTGTGTAAGCTTGTCCACTCGTTATTGTCTCCTGTGCTCTCGTCCACATATGATATTATCGAAGTGGAGGAGAAAGTGCGATAGTGTTGCCTATGCGCAAGCAAAACCCACAAGAAAACCCAACGGCTCGCCGTCTGTTCGACTTCTGCGCCCCGCTCGCGCTGGAAGAATGCGTCTCGCGTTTGGGCAGCTTGCAGGAGCACCGCCCCATCGACTGGGCACCGACCACCACGGTGCGCATCGAGCGGTTAAACCCCGATACCTACACCTTCGCCATCACCGAGCACAACCCGGCCCCGGTGCGCATCAGCGGTTACCTCAACCGCCTAGACGAAGCCGCAACCTACGTCAGCGGGGAGGCAGCCAGCGGCAACCTCCGCCAATGGGGCGAGGTGGCGCTGGTCGGCGCGCTGGTGCTCGGCCTCAGCGCGTGGTTGGGGTTGTTCGTGGGGTGCTTGTTTTTCCCGCCGCTGGGCGTCTTCGCGTGGATGTACTACCGGGGCACCCACAAGGAGCGCGACCGCCTGCTGCGCGTCACGCGTGACACGCTAGGGTATCCGTAGGTCAGCCGTAGTTTAATCGTCGCGCGCCACGCCCAGCGGTGTGTGGCCCCCCCGGTTACTGTGAGTGTAACGGTTCGTTCAACATCACAGGAGGGGCACCGATGCACCAGGATTTCTTCCGCGCATGGAGTATGATCGCGATCATCTGGCTGGTCCTGCTCGCAGCAAATTACGCTGTCTAACGCTATACTGTGGGGTAGTTCTCGCGGCTTATTCTTATCAGATGGAGCGATTCCCGATGCCGCCCTTCGACCAGCAAGTGACCTTTTTGTACACCCGCGACCTGCCCGCCACTGCCGCATTCTACGAAACCGTGCTCGGCTTCGACTTGGTGCTGGACCAAGGCACCTGCCGCATCTATCGCATCAGCGACGACGGCTTCCTCGGGTTTTGCACCCGTGCCGAGGCCGATGCCCGCGCCTCCCACGTCATCTTCACGATGGTGACCGACGACGTCGACGCGTGGCACGAGCGGGTGAAGGCTGCCGGGGCACTGGTCGAAAAGCCGCCGTCGCACAGCGAGCAGTACAACGTCTATCAGTTCTTCTTCCGCGACCCAAACGGCTACCTGCTAGAAATCCAGCAGTTTCGCGACCCGGCCTGGCCCCGCAAAAACGGCTAAGCCTCGTCGGCCTCTTCCGCCTCGTGGTGATGCACCCGCCCCGATAGCCGACGCACACGCTCGTCGTTCCAGTCGATAAACTGGCCGCTCCAATCCAGCGGGGCGTACAACGCCAAAATCGCCGCGACCTGCGCCGGAAGGTCCGGGTCTAACAGTTCGCCCTCCTTGTGCATCTCCAAAAAGCGCTCGTAGATGGGCTTCGGTATCGTGCCGAGGCCCTCGTCGCGAATGAGCGTTTGGAATGCAGTGTCCATCGGCTCTGGGCGGAAGGCCACCGCCGTGATGCCCGGCTCCTCCGCAGAGATGATGGCGTTAAGCTGGTCGAGCGCCGCCTTCGTTGCACTGTAGGCCCCCCACCCCGGCACCTGATTAAAGTGCACGTCCGTGCTCACGTTGATAACGCGGCCCCGGCGTTCGCGCAGTTGGGGCAAGCTCGCCTGGATAAGCATCAGCGGCCCCATCACATTTACAGCCCAGCTATGCTGCCATGCCAACGGCGACGCCTCGCTGATGCTGCTGATGGGTTCCAGCACGCTGGCGTTGTTCACCACAGTATCGATGCCACCAAAACGTTCGATCGTCCGGTTAACGATGGTGCCGCAAGTCGCGTGGTGGCTGATGTCGCCCGCGACGACCAGCGTGTCGGTTTCGATCTCATCGGCGACGTGTTGTAGTGCTTCTGCGTCACGGGCTGTGAGGACGACGTTCGCGCCCAGCTTGCCCAGGTTATGGG
>CAYSVE010000934.1:0-2060 GCA_964434365.1 uncultured Anaerolineaceae bacterium
GCGCACATGGAACCCGGAGATGTGCTCTACCTCGATGACAGTTGTCGGCCATCATCACGGTGTGGCTTCGAGGAGGAGTGGGCCTACTACCAGATGGTCTTTTTCCCAGACCGTCGCTTGCAAATTGCGCCGTCGCTCGAAGCAACGACGGCGGCTCGGCGTGTGTGGTATGTGCATGTGAGTGGCCGCCACGACGAAGCCACCGAGGACGCCATTCAGCAGGGGCGTGTCGCTGGGTTATTCGTCGGCCCCTGGGATTTCCTGTTTCAGCTATACGAGGCACCCCCGGACCCTATCGGCGTCGAATATGAAAACGGCATGCGCTTCCACGGCTTCGACATCATCGATGCACGGCTGGATGGCTATGCAAACGGGCCACTCATTCGGCGCGAGGGTGAGCAGGTCACGCTTCGGCTCTGGTGGTCGGTCGATCGCCCATTGGACCTGGACTACAGCCTGTCGACCATCATCACCACCGAACCCACCAGTCAACCACTTGTTCAACTCGATGGACCACCACAAACGGTGAACTTGTTCCCGTTTGCGCAAACGGCACCACCATCGCAAACGAGCGCCTGGGAGCCGGGCAAACTCTATGTCGAAGATCGGGTGCTGCAACTGCCCACCGCTGTAGAAACCCAACTGCGCGAGGAAAATATCGGGCTGTATTTGACGCTGTATCAGTGGTGGGACGGACAGCCGATCTTCGGGCCGGGCGTTAACGAGGCGGGTCAACGCTGGTTGCGCGATATGTCCATTCTCGCATACTAGGCGAGTTCGATGGGCCACGATTAAGGTCAAAATGTGTGCTGTTCGGTCCACAACTAAGTGGGGGGTTAGGGGAAAACGAGTTTGATTATTAAATTCGCAACAGGTATACTTGAAACTAGGACTGCAATGCGAGCCGCACAGACATTGCGTTTTGGTTGATCCCTACCGTCTGCGAAAGGAGGAAGGCGTATGCCGTCCTGCAAGGCTACGCCACCCGTATGAGTGCCGAGATGCCAGGGCTGGATGATACGGAGCAGCCGGACTCCACAGCCACCGACCCACAACAAGATTTAGACACAACCCCTGCCGATGCTGAATCGTCAACTGAGTCGTCGTCGCCCCCCGCCGAACCGGTAGAATCGCCTACCGACACGGCATCGGAGGCTGCGGCTGAGGTGGAAACCCCACCCACACCGGTAGACGAACCGGAACCCACGGCAGAACCATTACCGGCAGAAGGGGAAGCTGAGGCGCCCCCACAACCTGTTTCCTCCAACGACGCTGAGTCTGCCGAAGGGCCGGAGCCTTCGGAGCAACCCGCCGCCGAAGGCGCTAACGCACAGCCAGCCACCCCACCGAAGCCACCCTCACGCTTCAAGCGTGGGGACATCGTAGAAGGTACGGTGACCGAGACAACGCCCACCTCCATCGGTGTAGACCTTGGTGAGGGCGATGAGGGCATAATCCCAGGCCGCGAACTGGAGCGAATGACCAAGCAGATGATCGAGGAACTCGTCGAGGGCGCGACGCTCTCCCTCTACGTCGTTAATCCAAGCGATCATCGTGGCAAGGTGGTGCTCTCCATCAACCGCGCGCTGGAAGAAATGGACTGGCGCGAGGCGGAGGACTACCAGAACAGTCGTACCGTCTACGAGAGCGTGATTGCAGGCTACAACAAGGGTGGCCTCATCGTGAGGTTCGGTCGGCTGCGCGGGTTCGTGCCGCAAAGCCAGATCAGCGATGACCGCCGCCGGGCCGTGAGTGGCGAAACCCCCGAAGAACGCTGGGGGGGTATGGTTAAGGAGCCGATCGGTGTCAAGGTCATCGAGGTCGACCGGGGCCGCAATCGTCTTATCCTCAGCGAGCGGGCAGCCGCCCGCGAAACCCGCGAGGCGCGCAAGGCGCGGCTCATCGAGGAGCTAACGCTGCACGAAATCCGCGAGGGCCGTGTGGTCAGCCTCGAAGACTTCGGCGCGTTCGTCGATATTGGCGGGGCCGAGGGCTTGGTTCACCTTACCGAACTCTCCTGGGGCCATGTGACACACCCACGCCAGGTGGTGAAGGTCGGC
>CAYSVE010000935.1:0-2048 GCA_964434365.1 uncultured Anaerolineaceae bacterium
AACGCCGTGCTGCTCGAAGGCGCACAGGCCCCACACTTCGCATACGTGTGCGACAGCATCCTCGGTATGGGCGTGAACCTGGGCGCGGGCACCAAGCTAAGCAACTTCCCCATGACCTCGATGGGCACCGACCCGCGCCCCATCGCGATACCGGTCGATGGCGAACGCCTCGAAACTGGCCTGACGAAGTTCGGCGCGGTACTTGGCGACGGTGTGCAACTTGGCTGTAACTGCGTCACGAACCCCGGCGTGGTCATCGGCCCGCGCACGCTGGTGTATACCCTCACGGCGCTGGCAAAGGGCTACTACCCGGCGGATAAAGTGATCAAGCTGCGGCAGACGCATGAGGTCGTCGACCGTTACTAAGCGGCAGGGCTGGCTGATAAGGGGGATTCTTGCGCTAGCCGCACTGACTGCTGTGAATATCGCGCCGGTGCCGGTGCGCGCCGGGGTCGAGATGGTACTGTTGGTTACCGGGGTGGCTGCCATCACCGGGTGGGCGGTGGCACCTGGCGGGCGAGGTATTGCATCGCCCCTACACGATGTGCGGAAGCAGGTCATGCGCGCACTGCCCCTCATCGCCGTGATGGCTCTTGCGCTGGTGTTACGCCTGTGGAACCTCGACGGCGTGATTCACCTGTTCGTCGACGAGACGAACTTCAGCGACGGCGTTGTGCGCCTGCGCGATAACCCCGCCTCGGTGGACTTGCTGACGCCGTTCGGGGCTATCACGACGTTTACATGGGTTTACCCGTACTTGCAGGCCGTCACCTCGTCGATCTTCGGGCCGTCGTTGCTGGCGATGCGGTTGCCATCGGTGTTGTTTGGCACACTCACGATCCCGGCGGTGTACTGGCTGGTGTGGGAACTTTGTACGGCTGGTGGGCGAGGCTCTCTACTTTCGCCTGCGCCCCTACAACACGACGACGGATCACGCGCGGGTGGGCGAGGCTCTCTGCATGTGCCTGCGCCCCTACGTCAAACAACGCCGATTCCGCTGGCCGCTGCCCTCGTCCTCGCGACGTACCCACCCCACGTGCATTTTTCGCGGTTGGGCCTCAACAACATCGCCGACCCGCTGTTTGGAACATTAGCGCTCGCGCTCACGTTGCGCGGGCTTCGAACCGGGTCGGCGCGGGCGTTTGCCCTGGCGGGGGTGATGCTCGTCAGCACGGCGTACTTCTACGAGGGCGGGCGGCTGTTGTTCCCGGTGGTGGTGGGGCTAGCGCTATTGATCCAACCCAGACGTACCTGGGCCAACCGCCGAGGGATTGCACAGCTTGCGCTCCTCGCCGTTGTGACGATGGCTCCGCTGTACATCACATGGGCTGCGCAGGATCGCTCGTTCACGCCCCGGTTGGATGTCCGTGGCCCGGCATCGGAGCGGCGCTACTGGCTGGGCGATGAACCGAGTATCGAAAGTTATTTGCGACGGCATCTGTGGGTCGCGGCGGGGCACGTGCTTTTCGCCGAGGAGGGCATCCCGTCGTTTTACGCGGGGCACACCGCCCTCGTGTTGATGCCGCTGGTGCCGTTGTTGTTGCTCGGCATGTGGAAAACTCGCCGCGAGCCATTGCTTAGCGGGTGGGTGGTGCTGGGTGTGCTGGGGTGTATGGCCGTACGTGACGGCGTGGACGTGCTGGGTGTGCTGGGGAATAGCCTGCTGGCGTTTAGCGATTGGTCGCCGCGCTTTGTGGTGATCTTCCCCGCGCTGGCGGCGCTGGTCGCGGTCGGCGGGGTGGGCCTGGCCGATGCCGTGTGGCGCGTGGTCGGTGGTCGGGGCTATCTGCGTTCGCCTACCCCCCTGCGGATTGCGCTGGTGAGTGTCATCGCGGTGGGGCAAGTGATGTACTACTTCGGCCCACATGTGGACGCGTACAACCTCCAGGTGCGCCGAGTCCCCGATACACAGGATGTGATGTTCCGCCAACCAGAGGGAGTGCCATCGGTGCTGGTGACAGAGCTAGATGTGTTCTTCCCGCAGATGGCCGCGATGTCGCGCTATTTGCGCGTCGATACGCCCGATGTTATTCACCCTGATGACTTCG
>CAYSVE010000936.1:0-2046 GCA_964434365.1 uncultured Anaerolineaceae bacterium
GGGTGCATCAAACGCTGTGTAGGGGCGACGGCAAACGCATGTGAGCCTCGCCCTAAAATGCCAAAGTTGGCGGGCGAGGCTCGGTTTCATCTCGCCTGTGCCCCTACACATCTCTGCTATTCCACCGCGCAGCCAAACACAAACTCGAACAACGCGCCATCGCCCGCGAACGCGTTCATCTGACACTCGTTGCTCGTCAGCGCCCACAGGCTGATGCCCTCGAAGGCCGCGATTTGCGTGTTTGCGCCCGTGGACGTCGCCGTTGCCAGTGCCGCGCCGACCTGCGCGTTCGTCACGTCGAGCACGCGCGCGCCGTTGCCCGTCGCCGGGTCCACGGCGTAAATCGCGTAGCCGTCGTCGGTGGGGTAAATGGCCGCGGGCGATGCCGCTGCATTGGCGTTCAACCGCCCATCGTTGAGCGCGCGCTGTCGCGGCGCGTCGCAGTCGACGATGCGCGCGTCGAAGTCGCCATCGGCGTCGGCCTCATTTTCGTTGATGTCCACCTTGGGGCGGGTGCCTTCCACCTCGTAGCTGCCGATATCGACCGTGTCGCCTCCGTCGATTTCGTCGTCGTCGTCGAACAGCGGGTCAAGTTCGAAATCGACCCAGCCGCTAGCGAGGCGGGTTTTCCAGTAGGTGCCAATTTTCCCGTTGATCTCGGTGTCTTCGTCGGCGGTGAACGTGATCTCCACCCGCCAGCAGCGAATTTGCGCGTCGGCGCGCTGGGCAGGTGTGAAGAATACGGGTAGCAGAATCGCAAGCGCGAGTGTGAGGCGTGTCATGGTGTGTGTCCTCTCGTGGGGGCTTCGCGAGCGTAATCAAAAACAGGGTAGAAGCCAAAGCCACCACCCTGCTAAAAATCATACACCAGCGATGTAACGCTGCCTACGCCCGCTGTGTGTCGGGGTCTAGTCGCTCACTGAGTTCGCGCAGGCCGCCACGGACCATCGCCATCAGCACTTCCTTCTGATCCTTCGCCCAGCGCGGGTCGATTTGTCGGTTAAGCGCCAACCCCGCGCGCTCTTGCAGTACTTTGTCCTTGAACATCCAGCGGGCCATGGTTTCGAGGGCCTGTGGCGGCAATGGCACCGGGAAGGGGTTCGGGTCCTCGGTATACAGGTTCTGCTGAATCCGCAGCAGCGTCATCTCGAACTGTGGGTCGGTTTTAGCGCGGGCCGTCTCATCGTACCATGTGATGGCGTCGTCCCACGTGGTGCGGCCCTCGTGCCATGCGATAAGCGCCTTGCCGAGCGTCCGCGACGTGTACACACTATCGAAGATACCCTGCCCGTCGATGGGGTCCTTCTGGTGGTAGGCATCGCCGACCAGCGCCCAGCCCTTGCCACCCGCCGGGCGGTACATGTTGCCGATCTTGCGCATGCCGTGGACCTTTGTGTCGATCTCGGCCCCTTGCAGGCGTCGCCATACGTGCGGGTTTTGCTTCAGTAGCTCGATGTAACCCTCTTCGGCGTTGCCCGCCTCGGTCGATACCGCATCGGAGCGGCCCTCGACGCACACGGCGGCGGTGTTGTCGGCGCTATCCATGATGAGGTAGCCCATCGTCATGTCTTCGTGGCCATAGGCGACCGCTGTCGCGTTGCCCTCGTCGTAGGGCTGTACGTTCTTCCAGTACGCATACAGGATGGATGTGGGGTGTTCCTCGTGCTTGTCGACCTCGGGCGCATCGACCTTGCGCGCGACGAGGCTAAAGCGTCCATCGGCCCCGACGACGGCCTTCGCCGTGAAGTGCTCGGTTGTGGTGTTGCCCTTCGCGCGGCCCTCGATGCCGATAACCGTGTCATCTTCCCACAGCAGGTTCGTTACCGAGAAGCCCTGCCGCCCGTCGACCGCCGGGTAGCCGACGGCGGTGTTCCACAGCTCTTCATCGAAGCGCGCGCGGTCGATAGCGTAGCCGTAGTCGCGGCCTTTCACCTCCGGCAGATCGATGACAGCGAAGGCCTCACCGTTGTTGTCCGCAACCTGTCGGCGGATTTTCGGAGTCTTGGCGGCGAACTTGCTCTCGTCTGCGCCGAATTAGTCGAGGAT
>CAYSVE010000937.1:0-2045 GCA_964434365.1 uncultured Anaerolineaceae bacterium
GGTGGCAGAGCCTGCTCAAAAAATTGCGCGTCCGCGCGCTGCTAGGCCATGAAGTCGCCTACGAGATCTATGTCGTGGAGACGTTGGATGCGGCCCAGGCGTACTTCGACGACACCGATCCGCAGCATGTGAGTGTGATGCTTTTGGACCTCAACCTCACCGCCGAAACGACGGATACGACCGAAGGCTTCGCATTGCTCGATGCACTCAAGGCGAAACACCTGAAGCAGCCCAACACGATCGTGGTCAGCGCAGAAGACGGGCAGATGCACCCGGTCAACAGCCTTGCGCGTTACGGCGCGATGGCCTATGTGCCCAAACCCGACATTGCGCGCAACGTCGCCGATTTTGTGACGCTACTCGATGTCGCGGTGGCCTATCACGAGGCGCAACGTTTGCTGGAAGGTTGGCAGTGGGCCAAAGTGCAAATGGCCCAGGCCAAATGGGACAACATACAGGAACGCGCGACGGACCTCGTGTTCCCGGCTATTTTCCCGCAGGATATTCGGCACGCTGTGGCCGAGCGCTCCGATGCGCTAACCGGCCTACCCTCCTCCGATTGGACGCAGAGCTTCGTGCGGGAGTTGCTCAGCAGTGACGTAGCCTGGGGGTCGTTGTACGTGCGGGTGCTTGGCCTGGAGGACTTTGCGCGGGCGCGCCAGGCGACCGATGAGGATGAGGTGCATCGTTTGTTGGCAACCATGCTCCGCGAGATCGTCGATGAGAGTAAATTGCCGGAGCGTTTCGCGGGGCGCTGGCGTGGTGGTTACCTGCTCGTCCTCGAGCAGGCGAAGATCGACGCGATGCAGGCCCGTTTGCAGGCAGCCTTTGCCGAACGCTGTGCGCCCTATTACAACATCGAGGACCGCACGCGCGGCTTTATGCTCATCGATGTTAACGGGATTGAGCGCAAGGTGCCCCTGCTCACGTTGGAGATAAAGCCCTTCTCGTACGATGCGAAGGCCCGCGAAACCTACAGTGTGCTAGACGTGATGAATGGATAAGATGTCACGATGACCGAAGAAACCAAAGGCAATATCCTGGTTGTAGAGGACCTGGAGAAGTTCCGTAGCGTGTTGGAAAGGATGCTCAGCCGGGCAGGCTACGCGGTAGATACAGCAAAAAATGAGGATGAGGCCTACGAGAAGCTCAACACCAATCGCTATCACGTGGTCACGCTGGATATGAACCTCACGGAGAACGACAACGTGCGTGAGGGTGAAGACGTGTTGTACTACATCCGCCAGACGTACCCGAACACCATGTGTATCGTGGTAAGTGCTTCGGTGCTCGAACCCGATGAGGTGGCGACGTTCTTCACAGAGTACGGTATCGCGGGTTTCGATAGCAAGGCAAACCTGCGCCCGATGACCTTTTTGCCCAAGGTCGAAAAAGCTGTGGGGCAAGCAAAGGCCCTGCAAAACACCGAGGGGCACTACCAGGGGCCGGTGAAAATTTTCCTCAGTTACCGGCGTAAACCATCGCGGGCGTTTGCCCGCACATTGCACGATCAACTCTCGCCGTATTACCCCAACGGCGAAGTCTTCTACGATATGGAAGACCTCGGCGTCGGTGAGTTTCCGCGAATCCTCGAAAACCAGGTCCAAAGCTGTGATGTCTTCGTGCCGATTATCGGCGAGGGCACCTTCGGTGAGCGCATCCACGAAGCGAATGATTGGGTACGCCACGAAATTCGCCTGGGGCTAAACAGTGGTGCGCTGATTATCCCGGTGTTGGACGGCAAGACACCTGTGCCCGACCGCGAAAGCCTGCCCGAAGACATCCAAAATTTGTTCGACCACAACGCAATTGCCATCTACGATGAGTATTTCCAGGCAGGTATCGACAAGCTGGCAGGGGCCATCGACGAGTTTATGAAGGCCCGGGGATGAATGTCCTCGTCACCGGGGCGGCGAGTGGCATCGGCGCTGCGACGATGCGTATTCTGCATGACGAAGGGGCGCACGTACGTGGGTGGGACTTACAAACGGCGGCCAACGTCGACGTGGTGGAGTCGCTCAACCTCGACACGGACAGCGCCTACG
>CAYSVE010000938.1:0-2037 GCA_964434365.1 uncultured Anaerolineaceae bacterium
CAACTCGATGAGGTTCACACCTACCCGGAACGTATCCCGCCGTCGCATCAGGTAGCGGGTGTGATAGCTGCCACCCGGTTTATTCGACGGCGAGAGCACCTCGATACGCGCCACAAGATGTTCATCATCTGCTGTGTATAGGTTCACTGCGCTGAGGTCGGTTTCGTCGTCAGGCCTCGGGTCATCGGCCAGTAGCAGCCGTGTGGGTGCCGTCGCGGTTGGATGCAGTGTTGTTTCTGCCGATTGCGCGGAGGATACCTCGCGAAATACGCCGACATCGGGGCGTGTTGTCGTGGCGGGTTTCTCTTCGGCCCGTGTGATTTGCAGTGACCGCTCAGCGAGGGCATAGTATGCTTCGGGGAGTTCGGCGTTGAGTGCATCCTGTATGCGAATGGTGTGATTCGCGTGGAAGCTCTCCCAGCCACCACCCGGGTGCAGAAGCGCACTGTTCAAATGGGCATCGACGCCGGGGTATGGGTTTTTCGGCATGGCAATTTTCCCTATTCGCCCACAACTTCGAAGGTGACCAGCAGCGGGTGATGATCGCTGCCGCCAGTTTGCGGCCATACTTCGGCGCTGAGGGCGCGCAGCCCCTCATTGTGGAAGGCGTAGTCGATCCGCAGTAGCGGTGGAATCCACGGGAGGGGGGCCAGTACGTCTCGTTGAGTCGTGTCGATTTGGCCGAAGTTTGGGAAGGTGTTGCCGAAGCCGTAGCCCACCTCGCGGTAGGCATCGGGGTAGCGGGCAGCGAGCCGTCGATAGTCGGTGCTCTGGTCTGTCATGTTGAAGTCGCCCAGCACGACCGTCGGATTGCGCTCGCTGACGAGCCGCGCCAGCAAGTCGTCGATGCCGCTGCGCCGTCCGCGGGCGTCGAATGGGATGAGCCTCGGCGGTGGCGTGTGGATGTTGTACACCACCAGCCGTTCGCCATTACGGTTGACCGTGATGCGCTGGTAGCCCGGTCGACCACCGACGGTCCAAAAACGCTCGGAAACGATTGGGTATCGGCTGAGGATTCCCTGGCTGACGGTCGCATCGGAGCGCGCCGATTGGTGCGGATAGGTCGACGCGAGTTCTTCGGAAACGACCGCTGCGGCATTGGCACTATACTCCTGCAAGGCGATGATGTCCGGTGTGGTATCACGAATGACATCGATGATGTCTGCCGATGGGCTAATGTCCGCGAGTACATTGTACGTCATCACCGTGACGGTGTCCGCTTCGGGTGGTATCGCCTGGCTACGCGGGACAAAAAGCGCGCCGTAGGCCATCACCAGCACAGCAACCGTCGGGAGTAACTGGGCGATCAACCGAATTTTACGCAGGGGCAGCGCAATGATGAGCAGGAACGGTGCAGGCAACAGTGCAATCGGCTGTAAACTGTTGAACAACCCGACGATCCACCACTGTTCCCCGAACAACAGCCGCAACACCAGCAGAACAATCACGCTGATGCTGTAGAGATCGATGAGGACAACCAGCAGCGTGATAAGCACGGCCCCGAACACGCGCTGCGGCATCGTCGTGTTAGACACAGCCAACTCCCAATACGTCATGGTGCTATGCCCTACTATAGCATTAATCTAACGAACGTACGCGAGCGTCGCGATCATCGGGTAATGGTCCGAGCCACCGCTGCGCGCAAGGACTCGCGCGTCGAGGGCAGTCCAGTGCGCATCATAGAAGACGTAGTCCAGGCGCAACAGCGGCGGTACGAAGCGCCATGAACCACCCCACGCTGACCCATTCGGGAAGGTATAGCCGAGGCCCCGCCCTGCGACCTGAAAGGCATCGATGTAACCATCGGCCTGCATCCGCTGGTGGTCTTCGGTGTACGGCGTCATGTTGAAATCGCCCGTGATGATGACAGGGATCGTTTCCTCGGCAGCGCGGCGTCGCACTTCGTCGATCTGCTAACGGCGCGGTGCAACTTGCATCCCGGTGATGTATTGCGGGGTGGGATGTGTGTTGTAGATGACGATCCGTTCTCCGTCGAAATCGAAGTCAGCGATGGCATGCTCCGGATCAGCCCGGCCC
>CAYSVE010000939.1:0-2031 GCA_964434365.1 uncultured Anaerolineaceae bacterium
ACGACAACAGCCACGCCCTTGCCGGGGCGCACGGTCTGCGGATTCATGTGCATTGGTCGCCCGTGGGGCACAAAATCGCCTTCGAAAGCGGCAACGCCATCCATGTGGCCGATGCTGAAACCGGCCTCGTAGAGCAAATCACCGAAAACGTCGGTGGGGTATCCATTTTGCCGGTTTGGTCGCCCGATGGCCGCAGTATTCTGTTTAGCTGGCGCAGCAACACCGGGAACCAATGGTGCATGCAGTTGGTTGATGTGGAAACGCGTGCTGTCGATACGTTGTTGTGTAACCAACCCTGGGATGACCCGCGCTTTGCCTACGCATGGTCGCCGGATGGCGCGCAAATCGCGTTTCACCTGGGGCCGTACGGTGCGCGTGATGTGTATCTGCTGGATGTACAGGCGGCCCGCGAGACACAAGCCGACACCGCGCGTAACCTCACTCGCGCCCTCAGCGACGATACCGGCCCGGTGTGGGCGCCGGATGGGCGGTATATTGCGTATTTTTCGCAGCGGGCGGGTGTGCCCCGGCTGGTTACGATGCACGCGAACGGCTCTTCGCCACGGACGCGCACCGTGAGCCTTGTGCCGGAGTGCTGTGCGGTGTGGCGATGACGACGCGGGCATTGCTCGGCTGGGGTGTGTACCTGAGCCTCATCTGGATGGGTCTCATCATCGGGGTGATGGCTATTGGGGCTGGGCAACCCGCCCGCGCCCAGCTCAGCGTGACGTTGTTCCTGCCAAACACAAGCGGTGTCATGCTCATCGAAGCCGCGACAGGGCGGCGCGCATTTATCCTTCGGCTAGACGGGTTGGATGTCTTTGATGGTCCGCATTGGTCACCCGATCGATCATTGATGGCTTTTGTCCGCATTGGCGCAGAGCAGGTTGTGCTACAGGTCATGACCGCGGAGGGGGAGCCTATGGGCGAGACGGTTTTTGATAGCTTTGGGGCCGTCGGTAATCTCAGTTGGTCGCCCGAGGTCACGCAAATCGCGACAGTGCGGACCGCAGACCAACGCATGAGGGAGGTGCTTGTAATCGACCCGTTTGTGGGTACCTACCGTGAAGTCCCTGTCGAAGTCCCTGTCGAGTACGGGTGGGCAATCCAGGTCGCGTGGTCACCGGATGGCGAATACCTGGCATTCAATACCCGTCAGCGCGTGACGATCGTGCCCGCCGACGGTGATGATGCGCAAGCCGTGGCAATCTCCCCGCGTACCGCGCAGCTACCCGCTGCGCCGGTTTGGTCGCCCGATGGCGCGCGGCTGTTGTACTCCGCAGAGGAAGACAATTCTCAGCGGTGTTTGATGCTGACAACAATCGTCACCCAGGTGACCGAAACGCTCCGATGCGGCAATATCGTAAGCACCTACGATTGGTCGCCGGATGGCACCCAGGTCGTTTTTGTAGAGCGAATCGCCGGTAACATAACGAACCTGTACGTGATGGACCTGGAAACGCGCGGTGTTCGCCTGCTGACGGATGCCACCGCCACCGACCTGGGACCGTTCTGGTCGCCGGATGGGCGCTTCATCGCGTTTCAGTCGGACCGCGACGGTGTCGCCTACCGCGCCTACTACGTCGATGTGGAACGACCTGAGTGGCCGCCGCCGGTGTACCCGGTAAGTAACTGGAACAGTGAGTTATGTTGCGGAGGCTGGCGATGATGACCCGGCAGACAATCCTCGGAAGTGTATACACGACAGCCGTGTGCTGTGGGCTGATTTTCGTCGCCTATGGGGTAGGGCGTGCCCTCGCCCCTGCCACGCCGATGACGCTGGGCATGGTCGAAGGTGAGCAGAGCGCTGTGCTGTTCATCGACCCGCGCACACACGTGTATGCCGTCTTTCATCGGCACATTGCTTCTCAGCAACGGCAGCGTGGGCCGTATTGGTCACCCGTGGATAACCGTTCGGCGTGGGTGCGCTACGACGGTGACGCCCTCTACACCCTACAAGTGCGCGGCCTCGACAACGCGGTTCGCCACGAAACGCAGTTTTACAGCAATCCTTCCCCGCGTGATGTGAGT
>CAYSVE010000940.1:0-2022 GCA_964434365.1 uncultured Anaerolineaceae bacterium
ATAGCGGGGCCGATGGCGAAAGCGCCGAAACCTAAATGCCTTGCAGCGCCTTGTGATGAATAGTACAATG
The DNA here is from genome assembly GCA_964434365.1 of uncultured Anaerolineaceae bacterium. Lineage (GTDB taxonomy): Bacteria > Chloroflexota > Anaerolineae > Aggregatilineales > Phototrophicaceae > CAYSVE01. The sequence goes on from CAYSVE010000940.1 coordinate 71, forward strand.
CCTGTTAAGATTTCTTGAGTAGCGATGGGGGGGAAACCGACCATGAAACGTTTTCAATTTATTGTTGGTGCAGTGCTGCTGCTGGTCATCGGTGGCGGGCTTACGTCCTACATTGCCGCCGAGGGCGTCGGGGGGCTTATCCCCGGTGTGCTCGATCAAACGACGGTCCCCGAGGGTGATGTTAACACCGTGGCCGACGGGCAGGGTGTTGCCCTGGTGATCTGGATCGGCTTTTTGATGTTCAACCTTGTCGGCGCTTCGTTGACCTTCGCCGCGGTGACGTGGTACCTCAACCGCGAGGTAACCCGCGTACAGGCCGACGACGCCGGGACGAAGAAGGTCGCCGCCCGTAGTCGATAGCTCGGCGCGGTTTATTGCTAGGTTTTCCCCGGCTGCTGCCGGTTGTATCGTAAAAATTTGGAGGCTTACCGACGGTGAAGGCGAAAGTCAAGTTCAACCGTTTATTTGTGACCCTCTCGCTGACGACAGCATTGATGACCGTGGGTTTGATCGTTTTTGGCGGCGTTGTCCGTGTGACGGACAGCGGCCTGGGCTGTGGTAGCTCGTGGCCACTTTGCGATGGCCGGGTGATCCCCCCGTTGGATAACATCACCGCGTGGATCGAGTGGCTGCACCGCCTCATGGCCGCCGTGATCGGCCTGTTCGGGCTAGCGACGCTCGCCGTTGCGATTCGCGCGTATCGCAAGCAAAACCAAAGCGTATTGTGGACGACCGTGCTCGCGGCGTTCCTGTTTGCTTTCCAGGCAGGCTTAGGCGCATACGTCGTCATCATGGACCTGCCGCCGACGATGGTGACGCTGCACCTCGGCACAGCGATGCTGTTGTTGGGCGCGTTGCTGTGGGCAGGCTTCAGTGCGTTTTACACCCCAAGTAAGCCCTATCGCCGCGACGGCGTGACGGCGCTGGTGTACATCAACACGTTGTTTTCGTTGGTCATCATCATGACCGGAGCGCTGGTGCGCGGCAGTGGCGCGACGCTCGCCTGCACGAGTTGGCCTTTCTGCAATAATGCGATTTCACCGTTTGGGCTGTCGCTTGGTCAACTTGCGATCATCCACATGTTGCACCGCTACGCCGTGCTGGCGTTGGGGGTCACGCTCGCGCTGATGATTTGGTACGTGTTCAAACGCCGCAACGAACCGATGGTGAAGGTCGCCGCCGTCGTCTCTGGCCTCATGTATTTGATGCAGGCAGGCGTGGGCGCGATGTTCGTGTTTAGCGTGGCGGCCCCGGTTTGGGGTGCGTCGCACGTGGGGATGGCCTCGGTGATGTGGGGTGCGCTGGTGGTCCTGAGCGTCATCGAAACCTTGAATAGCAGGGAAACCGTAACGGAAACCGCATGGCAACCACAGTCCACAGCCGCAGTAAGCTAGCCGATACCCTGCGCACCTACCTCCAACTGACGAAACCCCGCATCGTCGTCCTGTTGATCTTCACGACCGCCACCGCGATGATTATCGCGGCGGATGGTCTCCCGGCTGGCGATGTGTTCTTGCTGACGATGGTCGGCGGGGCGATGGCCGCCGCCGGGTCTAGCGCGGTGAACCAATACATCGACCGCGAAATGGACGCGCTGATGGCCCGCACCGCCAGCCGACCGATTCCATCGGGGCGCATTGCCCCGCGCGACGCGCTGGCCTTCGGGCTGGCGCTTATTGTGAACTCGGTTATCGTGCTCGGCATCGGCGTGAACTGGCTTGCGGCGCTGCTAGCACTCGGCGGGGCGATATACTACGTGTGGGTGTACACGATTTTGCTCAAGCGCAACACCACCGTGAACATCATCATCGGTGGCGGGGCCGGGGCCATGCCCGTGCTCGTCGGCTGGGCGGCTGTGACGGGCACGCTTGGCATCGAGGCGTGGATTTTGTTCGGCATCATCTTCTACTGGACGCCGCCGCACAGTTGGGCGCTCGCGCTGCTGGTGAACA
>CAYSVE010000941.1:0-2011 GCA_964434365.1 uncultured Anaerolineaceae bacterium
ACGCCCCGACGCCCACCACACAGCAGGGCCGCTCCATCGTTGTGGATACATCCACGCAGCGCATCTATGCCTACGAGAATGGTCAACTTGTGCGCTCGCACCTCACCTCGACGGGTACCAATGCCACGCCTACCGTACTTGGCGACTACAACATCTACGTGAAGCACGTCGAAACCAACATGAGCGGCGCCGACTACTTTTTGCCCGACGTCCCCTACACGATGTACTTCTACCAAGGCTACGGCATCCACGGGACATACTGGCACAACAGCTTCGGACGCCCCATGAGCCACGGTTGCGTTAACTTGCCAATCGATGAGGCGCGCTGGTTCTTCGATTTCGCCGAGGTGGGCACGCCCGTCCGCGTAATCTGATACACTAAGGCTGCGTAGCAAAGGGGGGAACCGATGCTGACGAAAAGTCACTACGCAGCCCAACATCTCGTCCAATGTAAAGACCGCCAAACGTACCGGCTGCACATGTGTGGCCTCTGCCACGCCCTCGGTGATAGGTACGGCCTGCCGGTTCGGCTGCTCACCAGCTACGACCTCATTCTGCTGAACCTGCTCACCACCGCCCAACGATGCGAAGAACCACAAATCACGCTGCGCCCGTGCCCGCTGAACCCAGCCCGGCGCGTGCGTACGAATCCCGGCCCGGCGAGTGACTTCGTCGCAGCGGCAGCCGTGGAACTGGCCTCAGCCGACCTTCACGACGACCTACAGGATGGCCCGGGCGTGCGCGCCCGCGTTCTACTCGCACTCACACGCCGCACACGACACATAGCCCGGCGCAGTCTCGCGGCGCTGCACCTCGACGCCGCCCCGCTGGCCGACCTCCCAACCGAACAGGCCGCCGCGGAGGCCAATGGTACCGACCCGGCTCGTCCGACAGCGGCGGCGGGCGCAGCGCTTTTTTCGTACAGCGCGCATCTCGCAGGGGCCGCACATAATGCCCCAGCGCTGAAGACTATCGGCGCGGCGTATGGCGAGTTCCTGTATTTGGCCGATGCCTACCGTGACCTGCGCGACGACCTTCGAAGCAGGGACTTCAACCCGCTACGGCCCTATGCCACCGAAGCCGACGAACTCTCGCCAGCCGGGGTGCGCTGGCTACAACAACGCCTGAACCACCTACGCAACACCATTCAACGCACACTATCCACCGTCGACTTTTACCGCGAAGCCGAGACCATCGAGCGTTTACTCCTTCGTCCGATCACAGACCAACTCGCTCAACTCGACGCGAAACCCCAATGCGCGCCAAAACGTCGCTGGGGCGCTGTTGCAAAGGCCGCATTATTCATCGTCCCAACCGCGGCGATGGGCCTCGCAGCCTTCTCGGAAGCAGAAGAGGCGTTCGACGAAGAATACGAATACGAAGAGAAAAAGAAAAAGCGCAAAAACTCCGATGGCGCTGCCGACGGCGGGGGTGGCTCCTGCTGCGACGGCATCTACTGCGATGGTGGCAGTAGCGCCTGCTGCTGGGATAGCGACCGCGACGGCATCTGCGATGCTTGCGACTCGACACCGCATGGGCAAACCGGCTGCGATAGTTGTGCAGGCTGCGGAGACGGAGACGGCGGCGGCGGATGTGATGGCTGTGGGGGTTGCGATGGCGGCGGCTGCGATGGCTGCTCGTGCAATTAGCGGGCTGGTGAGGCTCAGCCGCCTGGGCATGGCCCCGCTGACGATGAGCGTACCCGTCACGGCTGCCTGGATAGCCGGGGGTGATCCTTCCGCTGTGCAAATCGCCTCCTTGATGTTGCTGGGCCTCAGCGCACACATTTTCGGTTTCACGCTCAACGACCTCATCGATTACCCACTGGATCGTCACGTACGACCACAGCATCCGCTTGCAACCGGTGAATTACGCTGGCCCCTCGCATGGGCCTATACCCTGGGGCAAATCCCCCTCAGCATTTTGCTGTACGGCCTGGTCCTTAATGGTCCGCGCGATGGGTTAGTAATGCTCATCTTTAGTATGACGCTCAGCGTCATCTACAACCGAT
>CAYSVE010000942.1:0-2003 GCA_964434365.1 uncultured Anaerolineaceae bacterium
ATACGGCAGAGTTACCCATCATCATGATCTCCGCCCATGCACCACCCATGACCGCAGAGGCGGAGGCTGCCGGGGCCAACGACTACCTGATGAAGCCGATAGCCTTCCCGGCTTTACAGGCTGCGTTGGCCAAGCAAGGCATCGTTTAAGCCACTAGGTCGCTGCCTGGTCGATGACATCCTGCGTGGCCTCGGCGGCGGTCTTTTCGCCCCGGAGGACTTCCGTCAGCGCCGTTTGCATCGCGCGGGCTGTGGTGCCGCCAACGGCTTCTGGCAGGGGTAGGCGAGCATTGTTCATCATCGTACTCACCAGCTCTTCGTAGCTGTCGCCGTAAGCACCACGCAACGACGTCCGCTGCGACGGCAACAAATTCAGCGATAGGGTGTAGGTACTTTGCCGGTCTGCATTCATCATCCAGTTGATGAAACTGGCGACAAGCGCCTGGCGGTTGGCGTCCTTGCGGACACTCACCCACATCCACCCGTTGAGCGTCGTTGTGTTGATGCCGCTGGCGGTTGGCACTGGCGCAAAGGTAAGGTTGAGGTTGTCTTCGCGGGAGAGTTGTAGATATAACTGCGATGACACAAGCGCGCTCTCGATTTCGCCACTACTCAGTGCAACACGGTAATCGGATGGACGGGTGTACTCCAGCACACTGGCATCGATAATCCCGTTTTCGACGGCATCTTCGTAGAATTGCAAGGTGTTGCGTAACGCCTCAGCGTCGACAACCATTGGGCCACTGGTTGGGATGTTGCCCCCGGCGTCGATGTACTGCAACAGGAAAAGTGGGTTCACACCGCCGCTGACCCGCGCCGCTGGGAACACAAAGCCAATTTGATTGTTCAGCAGGACATCGTAGCGCCATGCCGTTGCGTCCACGGCATCGGGGCGGTAGGCTACGTGGTCGATTTCGAGGGCATAGGGGATGCCATACAACCGATCCTCGATTTGACCGAGTTCCAACGCGGCGTCATACAGGTCGCCGATGATTGCCGGGGCAACCGCGCCCTCACCTTCCATGGGTTGCAGCAGGTTGTCCTGTACAGCCGTGAGCAGGTCCTCGCGCCGCATGAGTGTGAGGTCGGGCAGGGCACCGGGTGCGACTTCGCGTGCAGCACGCATCGTCGAGAGAATACCGCCTGTGTCGCGCACGCGCTTGAGCCGAAGGTTGATCACCGCGCCGTCTTCGGCTTCGGCAAAGGCGCTGAGTTGGGTATCGAGTAGTCTAAGATCGGTGTCGGTCGCACTAATGAGTCCGTCTGGCCACCAGACGGTGAGGCTGGGTTGTACCTCCTGTGTCGCAACCGCTGTGGGAATGGCCGTTGGGGTGGTGGTCGGTTCGGGCGTTGAGGTAACAGCAGGGGTTACACTGCCAGCCGGGTTACACGCGGTTGTCACCAACAGGCAGATGAACATCAGAACCAATCGTTGCATAGGTTTTCCTCCTGCTGGCGATTATACACCAGGTCGGCGCAGGGCTGTTTGTAGGGGAACGCTGAGCACAACCAGGGCCGCCCCTGTCGCTAGCCATCGAAACCAGAGTGGCCCGCCGACCAGCAACAGCAGCGCAGCGTAGTTAAAATACCCTCCAAGCAGCGGATACGACCGCCGCAGCGCGTTTATCCAGCGCACAGCGAGTAACATGCGCAGATGCAACAGAGCGTAAATGCTGCACACCACCGCGAGTAAACCCGCAAATAGGTTGGGCTGTTGGGTCAAAATCAACGTGAGTAGGCCCCCGGTGACGATGAATTGAAGTATGTAGCTGTAGCTCATCAGCAGGCGGGGGAGCGTGTAGCGGTGGGTATCGACCATGCGCGCACCCGCCGCCAGCACGAAGCTGCGCGCACCGTGCAGGGCATCGGTGTGGAGGTCTTTCAGGCCGCTGGGAACGCTGTTCACGAGAAGGAGAATGCCGAACAACATCGATGCATGTGCCAACAGCAGGCCACCCATCGGCGCGAAGGCTATGCCCCCTGCTACGCCAAGCAAGGCCACCG
>CAYSVE010000943.1:0-1997 GCA_964434365.1 uncultured Anaerolineaceae bacterium
CGCGCCAAAGTGCTTGCAGTTCACGCCAAAAGTTTGCCGAATGTGTCAGCCGTTTGCGAACTGTGTCATGGTGCCTGCGAGGCGGACGACTTACCCAGCGGTTGTTGCTGCGTGATGCAGTGTATATTGCCACCGCCCAGGCTGATCTCGCGCGCCCCCGGAACACCCACGACCTGACGGTCGTGGAAAGCCCGTCGAAGAACCTGCAACGCCAGTTCATCGGTTTCGACGCCAAATTGGGGCACAACGACGCCACCATTGGCTATGTAAAAGTTGATGTATCCACCAAACACTGGCTCACCGACGAGGCGGGGTAGACTGCCCTCTACCGAGTCGATGCCAGCGGCTTCTTCCTCGGTCATGGGTGGGAGGCTGGCAAGGGGTAGCTTGATGATTTCGAACGATCTACCCCTTGCGTCTTTCGCAGCCCTCAACTGCTCGAAGGCTATGCGGCAGCCCTCGTAATCTTCCGACTGTGGATCGTCTGTCCACGAGAGCAGCACCACACCCGGACGCACGAAACAACACACGCAATCGACATGGCCGTCGGTTTCATCGAGGCCGGGGGTATCCAACCAGATGACACAATCGAGGTTCAAGTAATCGCAGAGCAGTTTTTCGACTTCCGTTTCGGTGAGGTCAGGGTTGCGGTTCGGATTCAACAACACCGAGCGCGTCGTAATGAGTGTGCCCTCGCCGTCGACGTGAATTGCGCCGCCTTCGTTCACGAGCGGGCATTTGTAGCGGTCGGCTCCTGCAATTTCCAACACCTTTTGCGCAACGAGATCGTCTTGGTCCCACGGGAAGTACAGCCCGCCTCGCAAGCCACCCCACGCATTGAACCTCCAGTCGATGCCGCGCACCTCGCCTACATCGTTCACGACGAAACTCGGGCCGCAGTCGCGTATCCAGGCGTCGTTGGAGGACATCTCGACAACGCGAATGTGTTCTGGGAGCAGGCTACGCGCGATGCGGTAGGCGTTGTCGGTGGCGCAAACGGTCACCGGCTCGAACTGTGCGATGGCCGTTGCAACTGCCGCATAGACCCGCTGGGCGGGTGTGGCACCGTTGCGCCACACATCGGTGCGCTCAGGGAAGAGCATCCAGCAACCCGCATGTGGTTCGAACTCACCAGGCATACGATACTGATCTTCACGTGGGGTTGTCGTCAGTAAGCTAACCACGCGTATCGACTTCCTTTGTTGTTAAATGAGGCGTTTCGCAATGCTCGCCAGAGCGTAGGGCAATTTCGCGTGCGTGTCAAATACGACGCAGGCAAAATAAGGGTCAGCGTTTCAGGTCCGGTTGAGCAGGGTGCAAGGGTGCCCGAAGGTGATGGAAGCGTCGGATTTTTGTGATATTTGCCACATGCATTTGGGGTCGATGCAAGGCTATGGTGAAGGCACATAGCTTAGCATCGAACAACGATGGCTTTACCGTAAGTCATATATTCATCTGCGTTTACTTGGAATCTAGTGCGAGAGGAGGAGCTTCCCGAAAACCAGGAAGCTGACGAGCAATGTTAGAAGACGTGACATCGATAAAAGGAGATCTCAACGATCCCAAGATTCTACTTGAAAACCTTCTACGGCTGCGTGGGACGGTTTGCGAAGAAGGCGTGGCCATCTTCGACGGCTGGGGCCACGAAAACACGCGCCGCGCCTTTACCATCAGTGGCTTGAACATGGCCTGTTACCTGGCGCTCCGCAAATACGACCTACGCCGAATTCAGGCGGCGTTACCGTATTGGGGTTTGTCGTCGTTGGGGCGCAGCGAGGCCCGTGTCGTCGAAAACCTCGATGTGGTCATCGCCAGCCTCCGATCGATCGTCGACGATGAGCATTGGCAGAAGCGACCCCCGCAGCGCGCCTTTACGCGCGGTGCACGTATGCTGGAGCACAACACGCGTGCCGTACTCGGCCCGGCCCCTGCGAATCGACTTGCGCGCATCATGGTGACTATTTTGTCTGAAATCGGTGAACCTAACACGGGAGCCG
>CAYSVE010000944.1:0-1990 GCA_964434365.1 uncultured Anaerolineaceae bacterium
GCACCGGCATGCGGGAGGGGTTTGAGCCTCAGGCGCTGCCCCTCCGCCCCGCGACCGCCCACGCGCCGAGTGGACTTTCCGTGACGACGGCAGTGTGGAAATCGCGACAATTCAGATGGACGCGGACGGCGTGCTGGCTGCGCGCGACGACGCGCCGTGGGCGGGCCTCGCTGCCGGGACGGTGATGGGGCATATGCACCTGCATGTGGGCGATATACCTACCGCACGGACGTTTTACGCCGGGTTGATGGGCATGGACGTGATGACGGACGTCGGTTCTGCCTTGTTCTTGTCGTACGATGGCTATCATCATCACCTGGGCGCGAATGTGTGGGGCGGCAAAACCCCACCCCCGCCCGACGCGCTCGGCCTGCATAGCTGGGATTTGCACGTCGGTGAGCGGCTAGCCCCCCTTCTGGACGCCCTCCGCGCGGGGGGCGTGCCCATCGAGGCGGTGGCGGAGGGGCGCTACCATGTGCAGGACCCGTGGCAGAACACGATGATTCTCAGCAGCTAACGCCGAATACCGCTCAGCCCTGTGAGGGTCGGCTACGGCTACTCAGGGTACGGGATTTGCGGCAGCGCCTCGAAGCGGCCCGGCCCGGCGTTGAGTTCGCCCAAAAACGAGGCCACCCACACCAACCGCCCACCGTATTCGATTTGATACCAGCCGTCGTCGGGGGTGCGCCCGGTGACGGTGGCAGTTTCGCCGGGGCGGATGTTGCCGAGCACATTGCTCTCGGCAGAGGTGTCTGGCCTATCGCGGACGCGGGAAATGTTCAGGCTCGTGAAGACGACCCCCGTAGGCGACTCGGCAATGAGCACGTCGAGTTGCCCGTCGCTGAGGTTGGCCCCGGCGGCGGTCGTCGGGACGGCGGGGGCGGTCGGTTGGAGTTCGAGTGTGGCAAGTTGCAAATCCTGCGAGGCGGCGGGCAGTATCGACTCCACGATGATGAGTGGGTTACCCCCCACACCCGTGACCTCCCACTCGCGCAAAAACGGGTTGACGGTCGGCTCGGCGGGGTCGAGGTCGAGCGTGTAAACCGCATCCTCTGGCACGATGGCGCGCGGGCGCTCGCCGATTTCGTAGAGCGTCGCGCCCAACCCACCCGCATCGAGTTGTAGCGTGCGTGGGGTAAGGCGCGTGTTCCACGCTACGACGACCCGCTGGTCACGCTCTGGGCGGCTGAAGGTAATCACCGTGATGCCGTTTTGCCGTTCCTCGGCGATGCCGCGCCTGCTGAAGCGCTCGCTGCCGAACACCTGTGCCACGAGTTCGAACGCCTCGGCGACCGGGCGCGCGGTATTCGGCTGCGGGTGCTGCGCGAAGCAAACCGCGTCTGCCGGGTTGCGATAGATACCGAAGGCATCGCCAAAGCAGGCGTTGTCGCCCGTGCAGAGTTCACCCTCGTGCGGCGGAAAGTCGGTGCCGGGTGCCTGGTTGCCGCAGTCGTCGACGAGCTGATGATAGAACACCACCTCGGCCCCTTCGGAGAAGGCCCACGCGCTACTCTGCACGAAGAAGTTCGCCTGCTGCTGGGCGGTGGCGCGCAGCAACTTGAGGTCGTCGCCGCCCCAGGTAGGGCCGGGGTAGTCGTCCCAGGCGGGCACGCCGCTCTCGTTAAGCCAGATGGGCCGGTCGAAGCCGAATTCGGCGAGGGTGCGCCGCGCAAACAGCGTCAGCCAGCCGCTACGCCACGCACTACCGTAATTGTGGACGGCGACCGCATCCATGTACCAGTTATTGCCTTGCGCATCGGGGTCACTCAAGTAGATGGACAGCACCCGCGCGAGCCAGTTGTCGTCGGTGGTGGTGTAGTTAAGGCCGCCGAACATCACCGTCGCGTCCGGGTCGACGTCGTGCGCGACGATGTACGCTACTTTCAGCAGGCGGGCGTACTCGCCGACGCTGCCGCTCCAGAATGTCGGGAAGTCCGGTTCGTTCCACACTTCCCACACCTCGACCTCATCGGCGTTGCGGGTCACCGCT
>CAYSVE010000945.1:0-1986 GCA_964434365.1 uncultured Anaerolineaceae bacterium
GAAGACGACAAGGTCGTCGGCGATACGACCGCGGGCGCGCTCATCGTCGCCGCGCAGAAGGTCGGCTGGACACGCGCCAAGCTCGAAGAAACGATGCCGCGCGTTGCCGAACTGCCCTTCAGCAGCGAGCGCAAGGCGATGACCACCGTCCACGAGGTGGTGGGCGACACCGCGCGGGAACTGTTCCCCAACACGAAATATGTCGCCATCACGAAGGGCGCGCCGGATAAGCTCATCGGCTGGGCGGACCACGAACACTATACCGATGGCCCGCAAAAACTCGACGACGCCCGCAGGCAGACCTGGCACGACCACGTCGACGAGATGGCGTCGAGTGGGTTGCGCGTGCTGGGGATCGCCATACGTCCGCTCGATGAGGTGCCGGGCGAACTCGACGAGAGCATCGAGCGGCACCTGGATATGATCGGCCTGGTGGGTATTTTGGACCCGGCACGCCCCGAAGCCCGTGAGGCCGTGAAGGTCGCGCGCAAGGCAGGCATCCGCACCATCATGATTACCGGTGACCACGCCCTCACCGCCGAAGCCATCGCCCGCGACCTGGGCATCCTCGACGAGGGGCAGAAGGCCGTCACCGGGGCGGAAATCGAAAAGATGACGGACAAGGAACTGCTTGCCGCCATCGACCAAACCTCGGCCTTCGCGCGTGTATCGCCGGAGCACAAGCTGCGCGTGGTGCAGGTATTACAACGTCGCAAGGAAGTGGTCGCGATGACGGGTGACGGCGTCAACGACGCGCCGGCGCTTAAGCAGGCCGACATCGGCGTGGCGATGGGCATCACCGGCACCGATGTGAGCAAGGGTGCCAGCGAAATGATCCTCACAGACGACAATTTCGCGTCTATCGTGGCGGCGGTGGAAGAAGGCCGCGTCGTCTACGACAACATTCGCAAGTTCCTCCGCTACCTGCTGAGTTCGAACGTTGGCGAAATCCTCGTGATGTTCTTCGCGCTGCTGGCCGGGTTGAAGATCCCGCTGCTCGCGATTCAAATTCTGTGGATCAACCTCGTCACCGACGGGCTACCGGCGATTGCGCTGGGCTTCGAAGATGCCGAGGAGGGCGTGATGGATCGTAAGCCGCGTAGCCCAAGCGAGAGCGTATTCGCGGGTGGCACCGGGCGACACATCATCTGGGTGGGGTTGCTCATCGCTGCGCTTACGCTCGGCGGGTTCCTCTATGGCCACTACAACAACGGATTGCGACCCTTCTCGCAGAGTTTGGGCCTCGAAACGTTTACTGCTGCCGAACTGAGTGACCTCGTCGGCGAGGAGGTTGTGCCCGAGGGCTGGGATGAGCTAAGCACCGAAGACCGCCGCGAAATCGTGGTTGAGGGTGCGAGCGAGGGTATCCTCGAACACGGCGAGGGCGGCGAAGACACGATACTGGACGTCGCCGCGCGCATCCCACGGACGATTGCATTTAGCGTGCTCGCGCTCACGCAAATCTTCGAGGTGATGGCTATCCATGCGGGCGACCGCTCGTCGTTCTTCCGGGTGTGGTTCAACAGCAATCCGCTGCTGGGCTGGACGGTGCTCGCGACGTTTTTGCTGCAAACTGCCGTGATCTACTTGCCCGTGTTCCACGCGCTGTTGGATACGACGTTCCTCGCATTCACGGAGTATCTCGTGGTGTTGGCGCTCGCGAGTGTGGTGCTGTTCGCGGTGGAGGCGGAGAAGGTCATCTTCAGTGGGGTGCACGAGCGGTATGCCGAGGGGACGGCATAAACAATTCGCCCGTCCGGGGCAATTCGGAGGGTATGTATTTTGGGCGAGTGACGGACTCGCCCAGAATACTACGCTTTCTAGTAGAGAGTTTGGACGACGGTAAATGGCAGCATGTGCCACATATTAAAAAATTGATCTTCATTACAGATGATGATGATGAAGTTGAAGTTACATTTAACATTGTAAGCAAAATTAGTCAGATAGAAGTTTCACACACTATAAAAATAGTGGAATAAACACACT
>CAYSVE010000946.1:0-1984 GCA_964434365.1 uncultured Anaerolineaceae bacterium
GCCAATGAATCCTCAGCGGCTCGTGTTTTCCAAAGACTTTCGATAACCCACTTTAAGCCAGTGACTGAAAGTCCTGATAAAAGAATCGAGCAGAAATAGCAAACTATGAACCTCTCAGAACTTTTATGAGCCATTTTTTAGTGATTTTCAATCACCGAACTTTTGGCGTATGGCTTAGGTACGCCGCCAACTGCGCCAACGCCTGCGGGAAGTTGAGCCTACCCAACCCCAACCGGAAGTGATTGCCGGTATCGTCATAGACCGTGCCCGGCAAAATCATCACACCCTGCGCCTCGACGACCGCCGCCGCAAATGCGTCGACGTCACCACCCAGGTAACGCGGAAAACAAATCGGCCCGGCGGCGGGCGGCGCATACCCAAATGTCTCTCCGAGTGCCTCGAAGACCGGTTCCGCGTGTGCCATATTCGCACGGATGATGTTACGTGAGCGCTCGACGAGTTTATCGCGGTGGCGTAGGGCCAACGCCGCGAGGAATTCGCTGGGTGCACTGTTGCAAATCGTGGTGTAGTAGCGCTGCTCCTGCATCGCCACTAGCAAATCGCGGTTTCGCGTGGCGACCCAGCCGATGCGCAGCCCCGGTAGCCCAAACGTCTTGGACATCACACCCAGCGAAATGGCGTTTTCGTAGAGGTCCGCCATCGCGGGGACGGGTTGCGCATCCCATTCCAAAAAGCGGTACACCTCATCGAAGAAGACATATGCCCTGCATTCCCCGGCAATCGCCGCGACGGCGCGCATCTCGGCCTCAGACATCAGCGCGCCGGTAGGGTTGTGCGGGCTGTTGATGACAATCGCGCGGGTGTTGGGGCGCAGCGTATCGCGCAAAAAGTCGAGATCATAGGCCCATGTGCCGCCCTCGTGCTCGTTCAGCGGCCACAACGTGACCTCACAGCCCATGTCCGTCGCGATTTGGTACAGCGATTGATACGCCGGAAACACGCTGATGACGTGGTCGCCGGGGTTTAGGGCCACCGCCGCAAACAGAAACACTCCCTCCTCAGCACCGGCCAACGCGAGTACGTCCTCCGCCTGTAGCGTGTCGTACATCGTCGAAATTTCCGCGCGGAGGGTGGGGCTACCGGGGGCCTCGGTGTAGCCCAACCACTGCGCATGGAACGCCTCCGGCGCGCCATCTTCGAGCGCGAGCAGGTCTGCGATGGGCATCGACTCGCAATCGGAGCTGCTGAGCATGTACCGCGCGGTGAACTCGTAGCGCGCGAAATATTGTTCCAGCTTAAAGGGTGTGAATTTCATGGGGCGGCCTCCGCAAGGGGTGAGTATCGGCTAAGATGATACCCAAAAACAGGAGGCTAAACCATGGATAGCTCGCAGAGACGGTCGTACCAACGCTGCGCTAGGACAAAGGGAGAAAACCGCCCCTTCAACATACAAGGGGTTTGGGGTGAGGGCTATATTCGCCAACAACACCTTTTGTGCCATTGCCCTAAACACGTCCATTCTCGATTTAGAACCATGCTGTTGCGGAAACGCTGCGGCACGGCAGTATTTATCCGATCACGTCAACACCGCCGGGTTGCGTAGGGGCGCAGGCGAGACGAAGTGAGCCTCGCCCACGCGCCCGCACCCCACACAGCCTGTTCAACCGCTACGAAAGCGGCCCGCAGTAATCCCCCGCAAACGCGTAGCGATACCCGCCCGGCCCGCGCAGTTGCAGCTTGCCGTTGGGCAGCGTCCACAGGGCAACCTCGCCCACGCTGACGATCTCGCGCTCGTCGCCGAAGGCCAAAGCCGCACTCACAACCTCGACCGTCGCCTCGGCTACCTTATCGCCAGCGTTGTTGACAATGAGGTACAGTTCAACCGTCGTGGCCTGGCAGAAGCCCGCCATCGGCGCCATGATGTCTGGGTAGTTGATGCGCGTGAAAGTACGCCCACCACTACCGCACGCCACATCCTCGATTTCCGCGTTCACGCTCTCGAAGTTGGCGTAGCTGTAGGTGC
>CAYSVE010000947.1:0-1982 GCA_964434365.1 uncultured Anaerolineaceae bacterium
GGCGTGGCCGACGGCGGTGCGTGCTGGGACGGCGGGGTGTTCGTCGGCGTCGCGGTGTGCGTCGGCGTGTTGGTGGGGGTGTTGGTCGGCGTATTCGTCGGTGTGTTCGTGGGCGTTGGTGTCGGTGTTGGGATAGCCGATTGATCGACGATGAACGGAATCACCGCATTGCCGGTCAACGTGGTTTCGTTGACAACCTGTACCTCCAGGATGTGGTCCCCAGCACCGGCGGCAATCACATCGACATTGAAGACGAACGGCGCTTCGGTCTGTCGCCCGATCTCGGTGCCATCGAGCAGGTACACCGTCCGCAATATCGGCGTCTGGCTAACCGCATCCACCAAAATATCGACATCCCCGAACAGCGTTTGGCCCGGTTGCAACCCCGTCACCGTGACGGCAGGCGGCACCGGCAACACCGCAAAGTCGATGGTGCGCTCCGAGAGGCCATTTTCGCTGCCATTGTTGACTGTCACACGCAGCGTCTTTTCGCCGGGGGTGAACATCAACGGATCGATGGTGAACGACGCGCTATCCGCCGCGACGGGCTGCAACACCACGATGTCGTTGACCATCGCTTGCATCGTCTCGATGGGCAGTTGGCTGGTCGTCGCGATGCTCACCGTCACCGGCTCGCTGATCGGCTGGCCGTTGACCAACCCCTCAAGGTTGATGATGGGCGGGATGGCCGGAACCTGGAAGGTCTCCTCGACGGTGGTCTCGAGTTCGTTCGCGTTGGTGACGGTCACCGCGTAGGTGTGTTCGCCCGGGGTGAGGTCCAAAGCCCGAAAAACGCTCAGGAACTCCTCTTCGACCGGGGTCGGGTTGGCGATGTCTTCACCATCGAGCGTGGCCGTTACCGACGTGATGGCCGCCTGACCACCCGCCACTGTCGTGATTTGCGTCACCTGGAAACCGTCCGCGTCGGTGAGGTCTTCGACCGTCACCTCAACTTCCGGCTCAAGCGGGGCAATCTGGAAGCTCGCCGAAGCGGTGGTGACATCGCCGGTCACATCGGCGGCGATGACGTTTAGTGATTGTTCGCCGGGCGGTAACGCCACCGGGTTTATCGGCACTTCGAACAGCGGTGTATCGGGGCTGATGTTGACAACGTTGCCGCCCAGGCTGTAGCTGAGGGTCGCCAGTTCGTCGTCTGCGAGCACACCCACACGGATGCCGGTCGGCTGAGTGATGGGCTGTTCGGCGAGGGGGTCTCCGATGCGGATGATCGGAATCGGTACCGG
Source organism: uncultured Anaerolineaceae bacterium (assembly GCA_964434365.1). Taxonomy (GTDB): domain Bacteria; phylum Chloroflexota; class Anaerolineae; order Aggregatilineales; family Phototrophicaceae; genus CAYSVE01. Next base: position 1,245 of record CAYSVE010000947.1, read on the forward strand.
GGTACGGAGGGTCGCCGTGTCGGCAACGGTCGCGCCGTCTGCGGTGACCTGTAGCCCGAGGTCATACTGGGTGCCATCGGCGGGCAGTTGGGCATCGAGTGTGATGACATATTGGCTGCGCAGCAGCGCCGCGAGGCCATCGTAGATGCCGACGAGTTGCTCTGGCGTCGGCGACTCGTAGAAGCGCGCATTGGTGTTCGTCGAAAGCTCGTTGAGGTAGGTTCGGTCGGTACCGTAGCCGAGGCCCACCGTGTACACCGGCACCCCATTGACCACGGCCCCGTCGAGGCCATCCTCGCGCAGGGCGGTGCTCGCGCCACCGAACTCGGCACCGTCGCTGAGTAAGATGACGGCGCGGCGTGGGGTGGGGGCACTCGCGGCCTGCTGCACCACGAGTTCACCCGCATCGTAGAGGGCGGTGTTGCCGCTGCCCCGCAATCCGTCGATAGCCGCCCGCAGGGCAGCCTTATCTGTCGTGAAGGGTTGGACGATGCGCGCGTTGCTGTCGAACGCGACGATACTCACCGGGTCGTTGTCGCCGATGGCATCCACGAAGAGTGCCGCAGCGGTTTTGGCCTGCTCCAGGGGTGCCCCGAGCATACTCTCGCTCGTGTCGATACCCAGCACCACCCCGAACGGCAGGGCGTCGCTGGTGATGTTTTCCACACGCATGATTGTCACCGAGCCGGGGAAAGCGCCCGAAATGGCGAAATCGGCCGCGCCGAGGTTTGGTACCGG
>CAYSVE010000948.1:0-1972 GCA_964434365.1 uncultured Anaerolineaceae bacterium
TAGGAGGGCAACGCCGCCCCGGACAAGAAGCCACCACCTGCGACGAAAGAAGGCACCCACCATCAGGGCGAAGTACAGGGTCATGGTGTGGTACTGTCCATCGGGTTGCAACCTTCCTGAGTCGACCGTATCCTGCCACAGATTCCTCACGATTTCGACGGAAGATCGGTCATCGACAATCAAGTGGGGGGCTGCAAAATCCTTGAATGTGGCTACATCGGACAGCTGGAACTCCGCAATGGCGTCTCGTGCAACGTCGCGATTGGCCAGCACACAGGGGACCCATACAGCCCGTTGCCAGCGAGCTTTATCTCTGATCACGGCCTGTGTTTCTGGCGAGAAGTCGACGACCTCGATCACGTAGGGCCATAGCTCGTCTACGACGTCGATGTCACTGTTTGCGTATTGTGCTTGCTTGTGCTCTTCGATGAAAAAATGAAGAACCGACAATTCCCCCACAGGTTGGTCGGCAGAGTAACGGAGTACCTCGCGAATGTACGGCGGCGAATGCTCGGCACCGCCCTTCTCGACAATCTGCCATACCAGCCATATGTTGGTGTAATAACGAACGTAACCTTCGATGCGATAGATATGCGTCGGTAGGTCATTACGAGCAAAGACTTTGTTGATAGCCCGCGTAAGGCCTTCAGCTTGTAGACGGCCATCGGAGGATTGGTTGTCGTCGTGCTGACGATAGCAGGCCACGTCTTGTTTTGACCATCGCGCGGCAAATCCTGTCGCCATTAACCTCAATGTGAGGTCCACATCTTCGGCCTGGCGCATCTGGGTATCGAAACCCCCAACGATATTCAAACTACTGCGCCGAAACATCATTGCCGCAGGGAATACTGGCTTCCAAAAAAGCCAGCCCTCCAGGTCGAGTTCGGGTACTTTATTCCACTGGTGGACTACACCGAGAGGCATACCGCGGTCATCGACGAGTGTCCACCCGCCAACGACAATACTCACCTCTGGATTGTCGTCGAGGATACGAGACTGTAGCGCCAATTTCTCTGGTCGAAGATAATCGTCGGCATCCAGAAAAACCATGTAAGCACCTTTGGCCAGGCTTAGCCCTACATTACGAGCGGTCGAAACCCCAGCATTGTCGATGTAGTGATAGATGATGCGATCGAGGTAAGGCTGCAATACATCGTAGGTGCTATCGGTAGACCCATCGTCAACGACAATGATCTCCCAGTGGGAGTGCGTTTGCTGAAAAACGCTATCAAGGGCCTCGGTGATAAATCGTGCGCCATTGTACACCGGGATAACGACACTAACCATCGATTGCAATGAAATTCACCTATCGTACTCTCGGCTGGTGCGGTTAGCTTACCACCGACGATTCGGTTGCCAACGCATGTCTTGTTCGTATCCAAGCTCGATAAGGAGTTCACCAGCTTCCTGCTTAAATACGCGTGCATCGGCTCGGTTGAAGTGCGTGCGCCAGTCGCCGATGCGGCCACCACGCCGGAACTTATCTTCGCCCGGCTTGTAGTTCGTCTGGAAATCCGTCTTCGTGAAGATCAAGTCCAGTATTGTGTCGTCAAAGTCGATTCCACAAAAGGTGAACAAAGTACGGTACAAATCCTTCGGTTGGGCGATGACGGACTCGTAACGCACTTCGAGGCAGTCGCCCTCAAACTCCAGCGCAGCGCGACGAAAAAACCGTAGCGCGTCATTCCATGCTCTTGCCGATGCTTTCACAGATTGTCCAAAGCTATTTTTCCAACTGGGGACCCAAGAGTTGGCCGCGGCCCTCACCGACACCGCAACATCGCGGCCATCGCGGATGACGCAGATAAAGCGCGCATCGGGGAATATCGACTTGATGAAACGAATCTGATAGAGGTGGTTTGGGCTTTTCTCTACGAGGAAACAGTGCTCCGGCCCAATCGCATGAGACATCACCGCCATTACGAATTGCTTGGCCTCGGCGCGTAATGCATCCTCCGCCAGTAAACGCCCC
>CAYSVE010000949.1:0-1972 GCA_964434365.1 uncultured Anaerolineaceae bacterium
TGGGCGCAGGTGCGGTATCACTACGGCGCAACGGACGACGACGCCCTCGCCAAGCTGGAATACGACATGTGGTACATTCGGCACGCCTCGCTGCTACTGGATGTGAACATCTTCTTGCGGACGGTGGGTAAGGTCATCGCGCTAAAGGGGCAGTAACGCTGTTGGCTACCTGGGGGCGAGGCATGGCCTGCGCCCCTACACGGTGTGATCGACCTACGGTTCGATGCTATGCGGGCGCTTACCCGCCCGGCCCGGCAATATCCGAGGCGACGACGAACAACAGCGTCACGGCCCACAGGGTGCTGTTGCGCAGGGTACGCGCGTCGCGCCGACTGCCCGCATAGAGTATAACCGCGAGTTGCAGCCCCACGATAAACCGCAAGATGCCAAGCGGCTCGCGGTAGGTGCTAAACGGCACGAACAGCATAATCGCCGCGTTGACGAGCAACACCGTCGTGTAGAGCGTCCAATTGGGGGCGCGTACATCGCGGACGGCGCGCCACAGCCCCCACAGCGTGGGCAACAGCACAAACGGCCCCAACAGCAGCAGAAACACCCCGAACAGCTCCGCCCCGCCCACCAGCAGAATATCCGCCACGCCGCCGAACGGGACCGGCGAGAAGCCCGTTGCCCCGGCACCACCGCTGCCGACGCCCGCCGACCCCAACCAGGCGAACAACACCCCCTGCCATATCGCAAACGGAATCAACGTGACGGCGGCGAGGGTCACCGCGCGGTGCAGATCACGCGAGAGCAAGTAGTGGAAGCCGTACCCGGCTGCGAACACGAGCGCGGTCTCCTTGGCGAAGGCGGCCAGCGCGAACAACACCGCCCCGGCGAGGTGTCGCTCGCGGGCAATGAGGTACGCACCACCTGCGCACAGGCCGTAGGCGAGTGGCTCCGGTAGGCTCAGCCGTGCAGAACCGAGCACGCCAAGGCTAAGGGCATAGCCGAGCGCGTACCACCGGCTCACGTTGAACAGCCGCAGATGCGCCTCAAGCGCGGCGGTGCCTGCCCCAAGTGCCACCAGCCCGATGATCAACAGCGCCCACACCGAGCCACCGAAGGGCATCGCGAGCAGCGGCAGTAGTATCCGCTGGTAGCGGTACGCGGGCACATCGATGAGTGAGGCGGCATTCAGCGGGTCGCGGGCGATATAGTACACGAACTGCCCATCGTAGCCCTCGGCGCTGTAGGCCCCATCGACCTCGCCTGCAAAATCGGTGCCGATGGTCACCAGTGCGAGAGGCGTGCGGTATATTAAAATCACGGCCAGGGCGTATAGTAGGCATAGCAGCACGGCTACAAACCACGGACGTAGGAAATTATTCATAAACATTTGCGTTCCTAAACGATGGGGTTGCTATTCGGTGGGGTATAGTATGCGAGTAGAATAGTGCAAACGCAAAGGCGGGCTGCATGACCCCACAGGCGATGACCAAGGAAGAGTACCTCGCGGAGTTGCAGGCCATGCCCCGCGATGCGGTGATGTTCGCCGTTTTCCAGGACATCCGCAATACGCTCACCGCCGTGCAAACCAACGCCACATTCATCGTCGAAGACCTGAACGTACTCGCCAACGACCAACCCGAAGCCGACCTCAACGCGATTCGGCGAGACGCCGACGCCGTGCTACGGGCCAGCCACCGCCTCAACATGATCCTCAGCGCGCTGCGCGACTACGAAAACGACCTCGATGTCGACTAGCTCAGCGGGATAGAGAAAAGGGCAGCGGCAAGCTGGTAAGCGTAGCCCAAAATGCTCGACACCACGCTGTACATCAGCGATCCGATGAACACCGCGAGGCACCCCTGCCCAAAACCAAAGCGGTGCACCCGACCCACGAATGACGATTGCAACAACGGGTATGCGATGATCAACGCGAGCATCCCGATGCCGTAGACACTCAGTGCAAAAATCCACCCACTGCGCTCCTGAAAGCCCGCGATGGATGTGGGGAGTAAAAACAGCG
>CAYSVE010000950.1:0-1967 GCA_964434365.1 uncultured Anaerolineaceae bacterium
AGACCGACGTTCTGCTTTTGCTTCGGCGGCGCGCTTTCCACTGGCCGATGCGATTATGCACCAGTATCCCGACGATGTCTTGCCGGCGCTCAAGCTCGATGCGCACACCTTTATGGCAGTGTTGGCACACGACCCGAAAATCGACGACCCGGCTCTACTAGCCGCGTTCGAAACCGACATCCCATACATCGGCGTGATGAGCAGCAAGCGGTCGCATCAAGAGCGCGTCGCGCGCTTGAAATCTAAAGGTGTAACAGACGAACAACTGGCACGGTTACATACGCCCATCGGCCTGTCGATCGGTTCGAAGACACCGGAAGAAATTGCGCTTAGCATCATGGCTGAGATCGTTGCCGAAAAGAACAAGACCCTGGTTACTGGCTGATCGACAACCTTGTGTAGGTCGGTCAGGCAATGCTTGGTCGATAGCTCAAAAGTTGTGGATTATGACAGACAAAGATCATCATAAGTACATCCTGGAAGGGTTTTGGCAGCTACCCTTACAGTTGTTCGAACTGTCTGAACAGGACGTGCTGCGCCACGCCGAATTACCACTCGACCTATTTCAACAGCAGCCACCTATGGTGACCGGGGACGAGATTTACCGCATTGTCATCGCTGTTGATGAGCTTAAGGCCAACGACCCCACGCTGATGCTGCGGTACATGCAGGCTATGACGCTAGATGCCTTCAGCCCGGTCACGTTCGCCTGCCTGTGTAGCCCGGACCTGAACACGGCAGCGAGGCGTATTGCGAAGTATAAGCCGATTGTTGGTCCTGCCAGGCTTGCCGTAAACAAGACTGCGGCGAACACTGACATTACCATCGGTCAACAGGAAGGATATCCACCGTTACCGCGCATTCTTGTGCTCTATAATTTGCTAACTTTGCTTAAGGTAACGCGCACAGCCACACGGCAGCATATTGTTCCTATCTCGATCTCTGTAAGGATCGATCTGCCAGCAATCGAGCAATACGAAGCCTACTTTGGCGCACCCATACAGTATGGAACTGTCAATAGCATTGTGTTCTCCGCCGAAGACGCCCAACGGCCCTTTTTGTCCCCGAATCACGCGATGTGGTCGATCTTCGAACCAGAGTTGCAAAAGCGAATGGCAGACATCACAAAAACGGATCAGACGACTACACGCGTGCGTGCGTGCCTCAACGAGTTGCTAGCGAGCGGGCAAACCTCGATCGATGCGGTCGCCGCAAAATTATCCATGAGTTCCAGAACCCTTCAGCGTCGCCTGCGCGATGAGGGGACAAGCTTCCAGCAGATATTGAGCGAGTTACGTCGGGAAATGGCACTCCATTACCTGCTTAAATCGGACTACTCCAGCCAACAAATTGCGTTTCTGTTGGGGTATGAAGAAACCAGGTCTTTCTTCCGTGCATTTCGCGCATGGACCGGCCAAACACCTGAGGCTTTTCGGGCTGTGGACAACCGTGAAACATAACCGATCTATGTTGTGGGCTACACAGAGTCGTCTGAGTCACGATAGCTGTGAATGCATCCGGTGGTACAGTTCCCGCGATATACGCTCAGTCGCTTGCGCAGTCGTTGCCACTACACCTGTTGGCGGTACGAGTACTACCCACGGGAATCGTTGAGAATTCAGGGTTGACCAAAATCTTCATCTCACGCGATCTGATCCTCGATCCGCTTAAGTTGGCTCGAATCACGCCACGGACGCACCTCTTGAATTATCCACGATTCCCATTTTGGCCCACCGAAACAAATTCTTACATTGCCTGCCAGGGATTCAGGAGATTCTAGTTTATATGTTGGTCGCGTTATGCTTGCATTAGCAACCCTGTGAAAGTAATACCTACCAATCAGCAACAGACCCATCTGGATGGAAATAGCGTTGCTCTATTTCTTGTTTATATGGGTGTTTTGCAGCTTCCTTCTCATAGATTTCGATGCCAATTCCTACCCGTTGCGGCGGATAGACAAAACCATC
>CAYSVE010000951.1:0-1957 GCA_964434365.1 uncultured Anaerolineaceae bacterium
ACCTCGTGCGCGGCGCCGAAAGGCTGATGCCGCAACCCGATGACGTGTGGGAGGATGTCCGTAGCCTTACCGAAGACCACCCCGTGCAGGCGGCGGCTGACCTTACGACCAAACTCGAAGCCCTGCGCGAGCTTCAACTTGAAGCTGACACCCTACGCGCGATGACCGAGGCAGCCGCGAAATTACCGCACTACAGCCAGGAGACAAGCGCCGATGTCGACCTGAATGTGCCGACGATGGCAACCTACCGTTCACGGCTTCGTACCGACGTCCGCGACTACTTGAGCGCGGTCGATTCGCCGCCAGAGGACATCGTAGCCGAAGTGTCGCGCTGGTTCGATGAGAATATCGACGAGATACGCGCACGCTTCGACGAAATCGAACGCACAAAGTTAATCGCCAACTTGCGCAAAGACCACACCCTGCTTCGCGAGCGCATCAAGCAAGAGATCATGTCTGGGATTTCGATTTTGCGATTGCTTGGCCTGCCAGATCGCAAGATCGAAAATACCGTGCGCAGCGCAGCAGAAAACTGGCACCGCAGAAATAGTTGACGTTCGACGGCGTTTGGGCAAATTGCACCTATGCAGCACTGGGTTGCTCGTTCTGCGCAAATTGGTGATTTTCCACGATGAGTATTCGATAGGTGTTATGCACTTCGGAGTTGTTGCTTTTACGCAATTTTAGGTAACATAATGGTCTTGATGGTTCTTGACGCGCCATCACCTTTAACAGTGCAATTTGTGAGGATAAATTAGTATGACCAAGCGTATCTCTTTAGCCCTGCTACTGATGCTCGTGGCGTCGCTATTTACGGTGACGGCCCAGGCACAGGAGTGCGATGACGAAATCGGTTGTGTGGTGGTCGAAGAAGGGGACCCCATTACTATTGCTTACATGCTGACGACCTCTGGCGCGACGGCCTTCCTGGGTGAAGACTCGCTCGGTGGCATCGAAATCGCGATTTTGGATCGTGGTGAAGAGCTGATGGGCTTCGAAATCGAACTCATCGGTGAGGACAGCCTGTGTAGCGCCGAAGGTGGCCAAACCGCCGCCACACGCCTCGCGTCGGACGATGCCGTGGTGGGTATCATCGGCACGAACTGCTCCAGCGCTTCCTCGGCAGCCCTGCCGATCGTGTCCAACGCCGGTATGGTGATGATTTCCTCCTCCGCAACCTCGCCGATCCTAACCGAGGCCGACCCGGATGCCGGTGGCATTTACCTGCCGGGCTTCTATCGCACAGCCCACAACGACCTGTTCCAGGGCGCAGTCGCAGCAGAGTTCGTAACCAACGAACTGAATGCCACCAGTCTGGCGACCATCCACGACGGTAGCGTCTACGCTGACGCGCTGCAGGATGTGTTCGCCGCGACTTTCGCAGAGCTTGGCGGCGAGGTGACTTTCCAGGGCGCGGTGAACGTCGGCGATACCGACATGAACCCGATCTTGACGGAAATCGCCTCGAACCCGCCGGATGTGCTGTACTTCCCGATCTTCGAGCCGGAAGCTAACTTCATCGCCGACCAGGCGAAAAGCGTACCTGGCCTAGAGGACACGATCCTCATGAGCGCCGACGGCGCACTGGTGGATAGCTTCCCAGAAAACACCGGTGACGCTTCCGTGGGCATGTACTTCAGTGGCCCGGCAGTGGCTGGTGACGCCTACGCCGACTTGCTCGCCAAGTGGGAAGAAGAAATCGGTGGCGTACCGCCGAGTGGCTTCCACGCCCACGCCTACGATGCGACCAACATCCTGATGGACGCTATTGAGGCTGTTGCGGTTGTCGATGACGAAGGCTCGCTGATCATTGGCCGCCAGGCCCTGCGCGATGCCCTGACCGCAACTGCGGATTACGCCGGCGTCACGGGCGTGCTGACCTGCTCCGAGACTGGCGACTGCGCAACGGGTGAAGCCCTTGGCGTGTTCCTGACAGGCGAAGCCGAGCTTGACGGCC
>CAYSVE010000952.1:0-1957 GCA_964434365.1 uncultured Anaerolineaceae bacterium
TCATCGCTTGAGGGTGCAGGCAGCGGCAGGCGCATCGGTGCGCCGCCGGTATGCAAATCGATGACGAGGAGTTCGCCACGCGTCGGTGAGCCAACCACGAGATAGTGCTCGGTGGTGACAGCCAATCCGCTGAGAGGTTCATCGGGTGGGGGTGGGGCTGGCACCTTCGGCGCAAACAGCGGCGGAGCAACGCTGGTCGTTGGCTCGTCGGTCTTCGTGTTGTCCATAGGCGACCAGTAGTGCTCGGCCTGCCGGGCAAGCGACCAGCGAACGATTACGCTGCGGCGGTCTTCGCTAAGCCAATACCAGTTACCATACTTGTCGCGCCCTGTGCCGCGCCGAAGCTCGGTCGCCATCGGTGTGACGGTCGAATAATCGGGGAAGCGAAACGGCTGTGGACGCAGCGTGACAAACTCGCGCTTTGTGTCGTACACCCAATCGGGGTGCTCAGCAGACTCGAATGTCTCCCAGTCGTCTTTGCCCAGGGCCAGATGAAACCGTGTGTTGTTTACATCGGTCATCGTTAGCACCCATCCGGCACTATCGGCACCGAGCCGACCAGATTGCCATCGTCGTCGGTGCCGCTCGTTGGCGCGTCGACGAGGCTGTTAAGGGGGCGTGCGCTTTCGCTGGTGACGCTGATCGCAGCCAGGCGCGGCAGCTCTACCCCACTGAAGGGAATGGTCTGTCGGTCTTCGATGCTGCCATCGGCTTTGAGCAGACCCAGCAGCAATTGTCCCTCCGGTACCAACTGTACCCCGTCGATACGCGAAACGACCGCTTCTAATTCGCGCTGGAGAAGGGGCGTGTTCAGCGGCCAGCCGATTTGCTGCCTGCCACCATACAACGGCGAAAGAAAGGTCTTCACTTCGGCCTTTACGCGCTCCAATACGGGTGATGTTGCGATGCCAGCGATGACACGCACCCCGATGGAGACCGCCACGTCGACATAGTGCGGGCCGCGCACGTACAACTCCGTAGTGATGAGGCGGCGCGGTTGCAAATAGCGACACACCGCATCCAAAAAGAAGCGATCGGGCATCGGGTAATCCTTGTTGCGACCATCCTCGTATGGAGTCAATACGAGGGTGACTGACCCGGGTTTGTTGGTGTTCAGGCCGTTTGGTGCGCTGGCGTCCCTGGCCGTTAGCGGCAGCACTTCAACACGACCGATGTCGACGCCGGGTGTGCGCAGGGTCACCTCGTAAAAATCGTTCGACGAAACCAGCCGTTCGCGGGTGCGCAGCATACTGGGGATGAGTTTTTCGGCTTCCGCCAGTGTTTCCGCGTCGTCGCCGCCCCACGTGCGAATCGGGTTCGCGATTTGAAAACCGGGCGGGATTTGCGGGCTGCGGCTGATCGCGCCTACCCCGACGTTGCCCTGTTTGCCGCCGCCATAGGTGTAACTGGCAACGATTCTGCTGTTGCGTGGGGGTCGGGTGCCGTGTGCGCCGTCGCCAAACTGAATTTCACCAGATTCCGGGTCCAGGGTATAGGCTCGGCTGGGGTACAAAAATGGCACATCGTACTCGGTGGCTTCGTAGCTCGGTTTTCGCTCGTTCTTGACCTGTACCTCGGGGGCGGCATTGTACACGTCGTCGATGCGCTGCCACGGCTCACCGTTTACCGTCAGCGTGAGCGAATCCGGCAGAACAGGCGTATTTGCCAGCGTGAACATTTGATCGGGTTGGCCGTTGCCGCTACCGACTTGCTCGTTGGTCACCTGCACCTGTTGAATAACTGGCACAGCGTTGACCCCCACCCAGCTTATCCGCGCGGGCACCGACGCATCCGGCAGACGCATGCGTAGCCACGTCACCACCCGATTGCCGAGGTTGGTTTCGGCCAGGGACGGTGGACGCCTGCCAAGTCCTTCTTCGCCCGGCTCAAGTTGCCAGGTGCGCAATGCATCAGCGTCGTTCGGCAGTGTGATTTCCACCCAGCCAGGCTCTTGCAG
>CAYSVE010000953.1:0-1942 GCA_964434365.1 uncultured Anaerolineaceae bacterium
GTCGCCGCTACCCGCCCTTCCCGATGACGCGGCAACCGGCGTGACGCGGCCCACCGAAACCGTCGCCCCCAAACTCACGACGCCTGCGCTCAACCGCCCGCACCTCACCGCCGACCCGTCAGTCAACATCCGCGTCTCCACCCGCCCCGATTCAACAATCGCAGCAACCGAAGCGTGGTGGGCGTGGTCGGCTCATCGGTGGGGGGGTGATCGTGGTTGTGCTCATACTCATCGCGCTGGCCGCTATTGGCAGCACCCCAAACGAATTGGGTCAGGCGACATCCGCCCCTGCCGCGACGCTGGCCCCCTGGGAAGCCAGCGGCACGCGGAACCCTCTCGCGACACCAACCGTCACGCCAACGCCCTGGCGCGGTAACTGAGGCCGACCATGCGATCCTTGTTACTTCTCACCTTTATTTTTGGCTGGGCGGCTCAATCCACCGAAAACCCCACGGCACCGTGGGTCGTGTACACCATCGGCGATACGCTATACCTGACGGACACCACCGCCAGCTTCACCCGCCCCATCGAAATCGACCTGCGCGGCGGTGCATGGGATGTCATCCAGGGGCGCTCACTAATCTACTGGCAAAACGGCACCCTCAACTTCATCCGCCACGACCTTGCCACAGGCAACGAAATCGTGTTAACACAGTGCCCCACCAGCAATTGCAGCGCACCGAACCTCAGCCCCGACGGCACCCTGATGGCCTTCCTCGTTAGCACGGTGGACCGTGCCGCGCGGCCACAGCCTACAACGATCAACACACTACACATCGTGGCAACATCCGATGGGGCCGATGTCATCGCCCCGCTGGAATTAGGCGATGTCACGCTCAACAACTTTCTGTGGACCCCCGGCGGCGATGCGATACTGCTGAACCTGAACCGCACGCCGGATGACCTGCGCGTAGAAATCGGTTCCGGCGAGGTGCAGCCGATCACCATCGAGGCGCGCTATTGGCTGTACCTTGCCGATAACGGCAACGCCATCATCGGCGATTACTTCCTCGAAGAGGGCACAGATGGCGGCATCTTCCGCTACGACATCGCTGATGCGGCCTTTGCCCGGCTTACCGACGAAAACGCCCGCGCGGTGATCTCGCCGTTGACGTTCACGCGCGAGGACGGCGACCATGCGGGCATCTATCGCCTCGACGATGCGGGCGAAGCAGTGCCCGTACTGGCCGAACCGGCAGGGTTCAACCGGCCCTTAGCCTGGAACCGCGACGAAACCCTACTGCTGTTTGTACGCGCCGACGAACCTGGCGCCCCACGAACACTCCATATCCACGATGAGGTGACCGCTGAGGTGACCCAGCTAACGACCGAGGTTGTGCTACGTGCAGAGTGGGCCGAGTGATGCTACGCACCCTTTTGATTTTGACCTTTGCGCTCGGTTGGGCCACACAAGCTGCCGATGCCCCATGGATCGTCTACGAGGCGATGGACGCCAGCCTACACGTGACCGACGCGACCGGCACCTTCGACCGCGCCCTTGATGTGCCCCACCCCGACGTTAGCGGGGAGGGCGGGCGCACCCGCTGGTGGGATGTCCACGCGCGCGCGCTGGTCTATGTCGATACCTCGAGCCAGATCAATCGCCTGGTTCGGCACGACCTCGCGACGGGTGATGAAGACGTGCTGGCGAACTGCCGCGATTGGAGTTGTTCACACAACATCGGCCCCGATGGCTTACTGGTCGCCTACAGTCAATCATCCTTCGATGAAGCCACGAACACCGACACCCGCCGGCTGCACATCGCCGAAACCTACAGCGGTACCGATGTCACTATTCCCATCGATGGGCGCGAGATCAACCTGTTTCAAACTTTTTGGCTGCCAGATGGCGAAACGCTGCTCATCAACGGCACCGATAGCGACCTCCGCATCAACGCTCGCACAAACGAGGCCGAGCAACTCACCATCGAAGTGAATACCT
>CAYSVE010000954.1:0-1939 GCA_964434365.1 uncultured Anaerolineaceae bacterium
GGCAACATCGACCTGTCGGCCCTGCCGGATAACCTCTACTTCGCATGGCGCTACCAATCCTCGGGCACGGGTCCTAGCACCTCGTCCCGTTGGCGCGTCGATGACATCGAAATCATCGAAGAGCCGACCGGCGGCACGGGTGACGAGTTCGGTGTGTGCGCCGATGGCAACGAAACGCTCATCAGCGCGATTCAATCGACCGGTGGCGATAGCCCCGATGTGGCCACCGTGCGCACGGTCGAAGGTATCATCACGGCAGTCTTCCAGGGTACTGACCAGGTGGGCGGCTACTTTGTGCAGGAAGAAGATGCGGACGCCGACGGGAACGCGCTTACTTCCGAGGGTATCTTCATCTTCGACGGCGCCAACACACCCAGCGTCGGCGACCTTGTGCGTTTGCGCGGTACGGTATCCGAGTTTTTCGATAATACGCAAATCGACACCGTGACCGACTTCACCACCTGCTCCTGCGGCAACGGCCTGCCCACCACCACGACGATTAACCTACCCCTGACGAACGGCCAGGACGACTACGAGGCCTTCGAGGGGATGCTGGTGAACTTCCCGCAGGAACTCACGGTGGGCGATGTGTTCGACCACCCGCGCTTCAACCGTGCCGACCTGGTGCAGGGCGGGGTTGTGCGTAGCTTTACCCAGGATAACACCCCCGACGCAACCAACTTCGCAGCCTACCCGGACGAAGTCGCGCGGCGCATCATCTCCATCGACGACGCCAGCGACCGCCTCATCGACCCAGAAGAACCGCTCACGTTCCCCTTCCAAACGAACGCGCCATACGATTCTTCGAACCCGTTGGGGTCGCACAGCACCGTTACCGGCGTCACCGGCGCTATTTTCTACATTCGCGGCGAGTACCGCATTTTCCCGACACAAAGCTTCACCATCAACGAGGTGGATGTGCCGGAGACCACGCCGGATGTCGGCGGTAATGTGACAGTCGCCAGCTTCAACATCGAAAACTGGTTCAACGAAACCGGCACCGGGGGTAACTTCGGCCCACAGGGCCGTGGTGCCGAAAACGCCGCCGAGTTCCAACGTCAGACGGATAAAATCCTCGCGGCGATGCAACTCGTCGACGCAGACATCTTCGGCATCAGCGAGATGGAGAACGAAGACGACGGCCCCGATAGCGCCCCAGCCGCTTTGGTGAATGCCCTCAACGGTGTGTATGGTGCGGGCACCTTCGACTACGTGCAAAGCGGTACCAACGGCACCGACGCCATCAAGACGGCCATCGTCTACAAGACCGCCGTCGTGACGCCCATCGGCGACCCGGCAGTGAACGATACCAATGCGTTTGTGGACCCGAACAATAGCGGCTCGCAGCGTAACCGCCCGGCCCTGGCCCAAACCTTCCAGGTGAGTGACCCCAACACCGCGGACTTTGGCGCGGTGTTCACCGTCGTGGTCGTCCACCTCAAGAGTAAGGGGGAAAGTGGTGTTAGCCCGTGCCCGGCCAACCCCGACTGCGCGCAGGGCGAAGGTGAAGGCAACTGGAACTCCACGCGTGCCGAGGCGGCTACTGAATTGGCCAACTGGCTCGGCACCGACCCGACCGGCTCCGGCGATGACGATTTCATCGTCGTGGGCGACTTCAACGCCTATGCCCAGGAAGACCCGATCGTCAACTTTATCGCGGCAGGCTTCACCAGCCTCACCCCGTCGACCTCGTACAGCTACCAGTTCTTCGCCGAGTTCGGCACGCTAGACTACGGCTTTGCCAACGCCACGATGAACGCCCAGGTCACTGGCTCCGAGGAGCTACACATCAACTCGAACTTCAGCGACCGCTACACCTGGAACGACCCGGACTTCTACACTGCGAACGAGTTCCGCTCGTCGGACCATGACCCGCTGCTGGTGGGCCTGGACCTGGGGGTTGATGAAGATGACCTGCTGCTCGTCGAGAACCTGCGCG
>CAYSVE010000955.1:0-1935 GCA_964434365.1 uncultured Anaerolineaceae bacterium
GGCGTTGTCGCCTCCGGCTTTGCGACGCCGTGGATCGAGTGCAAGAACCTGGATATTGAGCGCATCGCGATGAGTTTGCGCACGCCTGTGATGATCGACGGGCGCAACATGTACGACCCCCAGAAGATGACCGAATTGGGCTTCCAGTATCGTGGTGTGGGCCGCGGCTACAACGGCGAGGGCATCCACGTGAAGGCGCAGACGATCGTCTAGGCGAACGTGACGACAATTTGCACAGTGCTACAACGGCCTCGCAGCGATGCGGGGCCGTTTGTGTTTAACACTGCATAAGTTTTTCATCGAGAAACCACAATTTGTCAAAATTGCATGAAAAATGCTTCACATAACACCCCGATATAGAGTTCTTCGCATATACTGATGGTTAGTAAAACACGACGTATGGCCAACTTATGCAAACCGTCGAACTCGAATTTATCACCGACAATCTCATCCGCGTTACTGCCCACGGCCACATCCAACACGATGAGGTCAAAGCGGGGTTCGCAGCAGTCCTGAGCCAGATCGAAGAAACGCAACTGCCCACCCACGTGCTGATCGTCGTGCTGCCCGAAACCCGCATCCCGCTCAACACAGTGATGATGGAAGCACTGCCGCTGTACGGGCATCCCTTGATGAAGACCTGGCTTATCGTCGGCGAGTACAATGTGTCGCGCGTCATCGCGTCGACGCTGGCTCGCATCACCCACCGCGATACCGTCCACTGGTTCGCTAGCGAATCGGAAGCGATGGCCTTCCTCGCGCAGGCGCACGCCGGGTAGTTCTCGCCCGGCAGCGCCCTGTGCGCCCCGCCTCACCTAGACATCTGTCACGACTCCGCCGCGTTTCTTAGGGCATCTTCACAGGCTTGTGCTAGCCTTGAGGCCAAACGATATGCACAAGCGGAGGAGACCGCTAACCATGAACATTTTCTACAACGCCGATGATCGTCGTGCCCGCGTGGTGTGGCGTTTTGCGATTGCTTTGGCCGTGTGGTTCTTTTTCGCCATCGCGGCCACCCTAATCACGGTGTTTGTCGTTAGCCCCTATGAGGCAATTTCGCTGGAAGATGAGGCGATGCTGCTGCTGCTTTCGGCACCGGGCACGCTGGTCGGCACGATTGTTGCACTTTGGGTCATCGCGCGCTTCGTGGACCGCCGCCCCTTTGGCGATTACGGCGTGTTTCTGGGCGATAGCAATTGGTGGCTCGACCTCGCGTTCGGCTTGTTGTTGGGCGTTGGCCTACAAACGGTGCTGTTCGGTGTGCAGCTTGGGCTGGGCTGGTTAACCGTCACCGAGACGCTCGCTTCGCCTGAGGGCGTCGGGTTTGGGGTGGCGTTCCTCGCGCCGCTGATGCTCTTCCTGTGTGTGGGCATCTACGAGGAGTTGATGTTCCGCAGCTACCTCATCCCTACGCTGGCCGAAAGCACGCCGTTTTTGGGCCGTACCACGCGCGTGATTTTCGCGCTGGTGGTCACGGCAGCAGTTTTCGGTATCGCCCATGCCCGCAACCCGAATGCGACACTCGTGAGCACCGTCAACATCACCCTGGCTGGCATCATGCTCGGCCTGCCGTTCGTGCTCACGCGGAGTGTCGCCGCGCCGATTGGCCTGCACATCTCGTGGAATTTGTTCATGGGGAATGTGTTCGGTTTCCCCGTAAGTGGCCTGCCGAACACGTTTGCGTCGGTGCTACTGACCGAGCAGGGTGGGCCGACCCTATGGACGGGTGGCGACTTCGGGCCGGAGGCGGGGTTGCTGGGCTTACTCGCGATACTGGCCGGTAGCGCGCTCATCGTCGTGTGGACGCGCTGGCGTGATGGCACGGTTGCGGTCGACGCGACGCTTGCCGATTATACCCCGCGCTAAAAGAAGCCGGAGCCTGTGGGTGTGCGTGGCGAGGGTGTTTCGGTGATGCAACAGCCACAGGACGCGACA